>JBJHCA010000047.1:0-18315 GCA_050485785.1 Saprospiraceae bacterium
CCTCAATCCTGACCGCATTGTGAATGCAGACACCACGATTTTTCTGGGCGAAACCGTGCAGGGACATGTTGGTCCGGTGTGCAGTTCGTCGTTTACGTGGGCCCCGGTGCAGTCCATCAGCAATCCGGCTTCGCTTAGTCCGGTTTTCAACCCTTCCCAGACAACCACTTACACATTTACCGTTACCGAGCCGGGAATCTGTACATCCCGCGATTCATTTCGCATTGCCGTAATCGATCCTGATATGATTGACTGTACGGAAATATTCCTGCCCAATGCCTTTACGCCCAACAACGACTTTTTGAATGATCAGTTCGGGATCAGCAATCCTATTGTGATTCAGCAACTCATATCACTGGAGATTTACGACCGTAACGGCAGCCGGGTATTTTACACCAATGAGCGATACGGTGCATGGGATGGCACCGTGGGTGGCATGGATGCTCCACCCGGAACCTATGTTTATCTGTTGCGCTATATGTGCGATGGTGTTGAATCGCATCATTCCGGTACACTTACGCTGATCAGATAGTATGGAGCGGCTTCAAATCCAATGGGACAAGGAAGAAGAACTGATCCGGGTAGCTGAAGAACTGCTTTCAGGTTGCAAGACTGACCGCATTTTCTTACTCCATGGCGATCTTGGTGCCGGTAAAACCGCATTGGTCAGGGCAATGGCTCAATATCTGAAAACAACCGATCAGGTCAGCAGCCCCACCTTTAGCATTGTCAATATTTATCACACTCAAACCGGTCAAAAAATTTACCATGCCGATCTGTACCGGGTGAAATCTGCAGAGGAAGCATGGGATGCCGGAATTGAGGAGATACTTCACGAACCGGATGCCATAATTCTGATTGAATGGCCGGAAGTAATCATGTCAATGTTGCCTGATCGATACATTGAAGTGTTTATTGAAGCCGATGAAAATGGCTGCAGAAAACTTGTGGCTGTCAGAAATAATTGATGCATCAGGCAGGCCAAAAAATCGTATCTTCGTAGCATCATTGCACAAGTGAGCCGGTATTTGCGAAGCATACACCGCAAAAACAATTTCGGTTCACGAACGTGCGGCAATAATAATACAGCCTGTTTATGGCCAAAGCGATCAGCATCCCCAAAACGCTCAAGGAAGGACAGTTTCTGCCCCAGGAAGAGACCATCCAGATCCAGCGACAGCTCAACAAGCTTTTCATTGGCATTCCCAAGGAGTATTCTTTTCAGGAAAACAGAGTGGGACTCACCCCCAATTCTGTGAAATCACTCACTTCTCAGGGTCACAGGGTGGTTGTGGAAGACGGAGCCGGCGAAAAATCAAACTTCACCAATCACGAATACTCGGAAGCCGGAGCTGAAATTGCCTACACCCGCGAAGAAGTGTTTACCTGCAATGTACTGATCAAAGTAGCACCTATACAGTCAGAGGAAATCGACCTGCTACATCCCAACCAGATTGTTATTTCCCCCATACATTTACCCACACTGGATGCCGACCTTCTTTACCGGCTAAAGAGCAAAAGGGTGGTAGCTCTGGCTATGGAGTATATCAAGGATGATTCCGGTACTTTTCCGCTGGTCCGGATCATGAGTGAGATAGCCGGTATCAGTGCCATGCTGACCGCCGGAGAATTGCTGAGTACGCACCGGGGAGGCCGGGGTGTATTGCTGGGGGGAATATCCGGCGTCCCTCCGTCCAAGGTGGTTATACTTGGTGCCGGAGTGGTGGCTGAATATGCCAGCCGGGTTGCCATTGGGCTGGGTGCAGAGCTTCGCATTTTTGATGATAACATTTACAAACTAATGCGGCTTAAGCAGAACCTGGGCCGCCCGGTTTACACGTCAACCATCGACCAGCAGGTGCTGGCTGCCGAACTGAGCGCCGCCGATGTGGTCATAGGCGCTATTCATTCCGAAAGCGGCAGAACACCCGTAATTGTCAGTGAGGAAATGGTTGAAAAAATGAGATTTGGTGCGGTAATCATCGATGTGAGTATTGATCAGGGCGGCTGCTTTGCCACATCAAAAGTAACCACGCACGCCAATCCCGTCTTTATCAAGCACGACGTGATTCATTACTGCGTTCCCAATATAGCTTCCCGCGTTTCGCGTACAGCTTCCAATTCCATCAGCAATATTCTCACCTCAATTCTTCTGCAGGCGCAGCATTCAGGTAGTATTGAAAGCCTGCTTTACAATCATGCCGGCCTCAGGCACGGTGTGTACATGTACAAAGGCTGCCTTACCAATTCCTACCTGAGTGAACGCTTTTTAATCAAGTTTACCGACCTCGATCTACTGCTCACCTCCAATATCTGATTGCGTTTCACAGGACGGAAGGCTCATGGGGAGCAGATTTTTGTATTTATTGGTGATGATGATACATCACTCTTTGTGGGCCGCTTCGCGGCTGAGAAATTTGTGCATTCTGTTGTTCCCGGTTTTAGGTGACAAGTGCTCAATGAATCCACAGCGAAAAGCACAGCTTTTTCAAGGCACGGAGCGCCTTAACAAAAAGATATCCCCAAAAAACAGCAAGCCCTTATTTATTGAATCCTGAGTACTCAATTGTTGAACAGCAGCTCATCCAGTTTCTGTTCGAGTTCTCTGCCCTTGAGGTTGTGGGCTATAATCCTACCTTCTTCGTCAACCAGAAAGGTTTGCGGGATGGAGCTGACGCCGTATATACCTGCGGCGCGGCTTTGCCAGCCTTTGAGGTCGCTGACGTGGTGCCAGGTGAGATTGTCGTCTTCAATGGCTTTTAACCAGGGAGCCCTTGATCTGTCGAGGCTTACGCCAAGAATGTCGAAGCCGTGTTCATGGTATTTGTTGTACAGCCGTACCATTTCGGGATTTACTCTGCGACAAGGGCCGCACCAGCTGGCCCAGAAGTCGATCAATATCACTTTACCCCTGAGGTCGCTTAGACGGAGTGTATCATTATCCGGAGTAAGTTCTGCTATTTCCGGGGCTTCAGAACCCGGTATGGATGCCGAAAGCTGGGACAGGCGTTGCTGGAGCCTGCCGGCAATGGCGGGATTTTCTACTGTGAAGTGCTCTATAAACTTGGGGCCGAAATGGCTTAGCAACTGCGCATCGCCCTGCACGGAAGTAATGATGCCCGACAACGCGAATTTGTAGGCCCTGGAACCTGGTTCCATCCGGTAGAGTTCGCGATCCATATGCCTGATCTGCTCTTGTTTACTAAGACCCACACGCTGGATATTATGGACATACTCCCTGAATGCATCCACCACCAGAGGGATAGTTGAGTATACCGGATCTTCGAGCGGGGTATTGGCAAAAAACTGATGGGCAAAATACAGGGCTTCGGATTCGTATTCCTCATTACCGGCCACATAGGGGACGTAAGCCCTGAGTGCAGCAGTAAGGTATATCAGTCGATCGGCGTCTTCCAGTGTTTTCAGTTGTTGCCGGCGCTGCAGTGCCAGTGCTTCCATGCCGGCAGTGAGATTGGCAAATTCATCCGAACCGGACTCTGCCTCGCGGATTTTGTTGACAATGGCGGCCAGTTGCTGCTGGTAAGTATTGCCTTCACGGATGGCCTGGTAAAATTGCAGGTTGGATGGCGAGCCGGTAATGGTGATTTGCCCCAGTGCACTGCAAACCCCGCTTACATTGATTTGCTGATCGCGGCCCAGGTAAATCTGCGCCCTGTTGTTGTTGCTTTTGCCCAGATAATAGATACCCGGGTCTTCAATCTCCAGGTTTATTTCCGTATCAAAACTACCTTGTTCATTTTTGATCAGGGGCACCTTGGCCAACGTGCGCAGCTCAATACCATCGTGTTCAAACACACTGATCTCTCCTGATTTGCACTGTTCAAAAGTGCCGGAAATGGTGACGTTTTTCTGCCCCAACAATGAAGCCGATATCAAAAGCAAAAGAAACAAAGGGTAATGGTAAACCATGGGATATAGAAATTTCGATACAGGGTGTTAACGATGTAATGCTTTAAAATTGTTCCAGACTCATGCAATTTGCCTGGTTTTATCATGGGTAGCCATAAAAGCGATAAGTTCTCTGGCTGAAGTTTTGGGGATTTCCTCCATGGGCACATGGCCGGTTTTTTCGAAAATCACCAGTTGTGAACCGGGAATGGCTTTGTGAAATTTATGTCCGTACTTTACCGGAATCCATCGATCTTCTTCACCCCACATAATCAGTACCGGTACCCGTATCCGCGAAAGTAAAGGGGTATGATCGGCAATGGATTCCTGATTGACAAAATGATAAAAAGCCCGCACATTACTTTCCCGGTTAGCCATGTCGTAGTATCTGCCTATCATGGCATCTGTAATGCATTCACGGGTATGATGCACCTGCTTCAGGTAAGTTTCGATAATTCTTTTATGGGCGGTATACTTTACTACTTTATTGAGCAAAGGAATGCGGGCAATCCTGAAGGGAAAGGGAACGCTGCCCGATTCAATAAACCCCGCTGCATTGATGAGTACAAGATGATCAACCCGTTCGGGATTTGCGACAGTAAACTCCCAGGCTAGCCAACCGCCCAGTGAATTGCCGGCCAGGGTTGCTGAGCGGATATTGAGATGGACTAGCAATCTGTGCAAATACCGCACAAACATATCCATGGAGTAATCATTGTCCGGACTTTCACCGGACAAACCATGCCCTGGCAAATCCATGGAAATAACCCGGAAGTTTTTCTCCAGTATGGTTACCCAGGGTTCAAAAACGTGAAGAGATGAGAACGAACCGTGAAGCAATATCAAAGGTTTGCCGGCACCTACGTCCCGGTAATGAATCAAACAGCCGTCAACGTCCAGAAAACGCGAGGCCGCATTGGTGTATTTAGCAATAATGGGATCACCTTCAGCATTCATATTCAAACGACATTATGCAGAAAGGTAAAAAAAAAATGCAGAAAAAGATTTCATGAAAGAACATGGCAAACTAAAACGGCTCAGTAGTTAACTCGTTGGACAGGCCGGCCAGGTTGCACATTTTGTACAGCAATCGTGCACCTACATTGGCATCCCATTCATTGCCGGCTACTTCACACAGGTCAAACCCTATGATCTTTCGTCCGGACTGGACCAGCTTTTTGATGATAAAAACGGCCTGATAAAAGGTGAATCCTCCCGGTACCGGAGTTCCGGTATTCGGGCATAATGACGGATCAAGACCGTCAATATCAATGCTCAGATAAACATCACCGGGCAAGGGAGCCAGCATTTTTTCAACCCACGCAGCAAATGAAACGCCGTGCATCAGGTGTTCTTCAATATTCTGGTACAAATGCATATGGACCCTTGGGTCCTCAGTAGCCAGTTGCCATTCCTCTTCACAATAATCTCTGATACCTGCCTGAACAAGACAAGTGACCTGATCAAGCTTCAGGGCATTGTAAAAAATGGATGCATGGGAGTATTTAAACCCCTCGTATGCATTTCTTAAATCGGCATGGGCATCGATCTGCAGTATGCCAAAATCATCGTAATGTCGGCTCAGGGCCGTAATATGACCAAGAGGAGTGCTGTGATCGCCTCCCACAAGGCCGGTGAGTTTTCCTTTTTGAATATAACTTTCTGCCTGTTGGATAATGCTGTTCATCTGATCTTCACAAGCAGTGTTAGTATGCTGAAGGTCATGGCTTTTACTGAGAACTTCAGGCTCGTACCCGAGTTCAAGTTTTCTAATGTGGTTTTTGGCATGTTGCCTTATTTCATTGTTGCGCGATAGCCATTGATCGGAAGGCGGCAACATATATATGCCATATTTCCATGCATCTTCCACATCAGAATCCATCAGGTCAAGCTGGGGAGATGCATCCAGGATTGCTGCCGGGCCGGAAGCGGTGCCATCTGCATAGGAAGTGGTTACATCCCAGGGGGCAGTAAGCAGTATGATCTGGGCAGATTCATCATTAAACGGGAGACCGGCAAAATTACCGTTGGGAATACCTACACCGTTGGGATCGAAAGAAGAAAAAATTTCTTTCCGTGTCATGGTTTCTTATGCATTAGTGACAGAATCGTCCAGCATGTTTTTAACAAAAGTGGGTAATGCAAATGCCGATCGGTGAATTTCAGGATTATAATACTGAAGGTTGTTTTTACGCGCAAATGCGCCAGCTTTGGCCGGGTCAAGCTGATTATACGGGTGCACATCACCTTTGGAAGCATAGATGAAACTCCACATTCCGGTAGGGTAGGTGGGTATATATGCCAGATAAAGGTGGACTCGATCTGCCCCAAAAATTTTGCGTAGGCATTGGAAGGTTTCCACCATGGTCTCCTTGTTAAAGTGCGGCCCTTCACTTTGCAGTACCAGTACACCGTTGTTTTTCATACACAGATAAGTATCCCGGTAAAAACTTTCACTGAACAGTCCGGTGGCCGGGCCTTCCGGGTCGCTGCCGTCCACTATCACAATGTCGTATGATTCGGACACGGCATCTTTTACAAACTGAATGCCATCGTATATCAGCAATTGCAGCTTGGGGTGTTCAAATGCCTTACTCAGCTGTGGCAGATATTTTCGGGAGGCTTCCACAACTTTCTCGTCGATTTCCACCATGGTTACTTTCTCCAGTTTTTCGTGCCGAACCAACTCCCTGACCGTACCTCCGTCGCCACCGCCAATCACCAGTATGTCTTTTGGTGAAGGGTGGCTGAGCATGGCAATATGCGATATCATTTCATGATAAGCATGTTCGTCTTTTTCGGAACACATCACCATGTTATCTATAGTGAGGGTTTTCCCGTAAGCAAAAGTGTCAATGACCTGAACTACCTGGTAGGGACTTTTTTCCCGGTACAGAATCTCACCTGTATATCGCAGTGACAGAGCAATATTCTCATCTTTATCAGTAAACCACACATCGCGTTTGTATTCAGGGCGGAGCTCTTTTTCTTTCATGTCGCGATCAGCGTTAATATCAAAATCGACGCGTTCCAGCAAGTCGATTTGCCCGCGACTGATCTCCATGGCTGATCCATGTTTGGCTTCAAATGCCTTTTTCAAGAAATCGTAAGCTATCCAGGGATTGATAGTATCGCCACAGGTAAAAATATCGACGGCAGCATACTGAAACTCGGGCCAGGTGTGTATAGCCAGGTGGCTTTCCTGTATTACCACTACCCCTGAAACCCCGTATGGAGAAAAGTGGTGAAATGTTGAATTGATTACGGTAGATAAAGCTTCTTTGGCTGCATCTACCATAGATCCCTCTATGGAAGGAACGTCGTTAAGGATTTCGGACGAACACCCAAAAAATTCCACAAGGATGTGCCTTCCCAGGGCGTTATTATGATTGTGGGTCATTGAAAATGGATTAAATAAAAACAGATAAGGTAAGCGCGGCAAAAATATACTTTTTTGCCGAAAGCAAGGCCGTGCAGTCAGGTAATTACAGCCGTTGTTTCAAGGCGCCAATACGTCTGTACGATTCTTCTATTCGTTGCCGGCTGATTTTGCCTGCATCGATCAATTCCAGTATGGTTTCTACGGTTTCGGGCACAACATCAGGGTTGTAAGGTGCCGGACTGTTGTTGGAAAACAGGAGAATATCGGCACCGGCTAGTATGGCCTGCAAAATGGTTTCTTTGCGGCCAAACTGTTCACTGACGGCAGCCATCTGCAGATCATCGGTTATAATAATTCCGTCAAATTGAAGCTGCTCTCTCAGCATGCCCGTCAGCACATGGTGCGACAGCGAAGCCGGGTACAAGGTATCCCATCGCTCGTTGAATACGTGCGCCGTCATGATCATATCAATGGAATTGTCTTGCAGCAATAAGAGATAGGGCAGCAGTTCGATTGAACTCCAGACGTCGGAAACATCTGTGAAGTCGTAATGGGTATCGGATCCGGCACTTCCGTGACCGGGGAAATGCTTCAGGGCAGTGACCACGCGCAATTTTCGATGTTCTTCTACCACAGCAGCCGCATGTTGGGCTACGATTTCGGGTTGGTCAGAAAAGCAGCGTTCAATGGCGGCTATTACCGGGCCGTCAGGGTTAAGACAGAGATCAACCACAGGGGCAAAGTTCATGTTGATTCCGGCTGCACGGCATTTGTCTGCCAGAGCTGTAGCCCATGCCTTTGTAGAATCAATATTGTTCAAATTCCCGTAGTGCATGGCTGATGGCAGGGCGGGGTATCCATAAGCCGGTCTCAGTCTGCTTACTCTGCCACCTTCCTCGTCCACAGCTATAAAAACCGGTTTCCCGGCCAGGGTTCTGATCTGATTGGTAAGCCTGCGAAGCTGAGTATGGGATTCTATATTCCGGGGCCGCGTTTTTCCGGGAACGTCATATTCATAAATAATCACGCCACCCAGGTGGTAGTCATTAAAATCACGGATCAGGTGGTGGTCATCGTCCAGTTCAGTTCCTCTGAATCCCACCATGATCATTTCACCGATCATCTGCCTGAGCTGCGAATCGGAAATTTCCGGCTCAACAACCGCCGTGGATATTGTTTGATTTTCGGCTATAAAGCATTCAGGTGTTTTTTGGGATAACTCTTTGTTGCCGGCATCAGAGATGCCGGCTGAATTCAGGGAGTTGTCAGTATTGAAAAAATGGAGGCAAAATGATACAGCAAACAATTGAATTAAAAAAGTCATGATCTGGTTGGATAAAAAACAAAAAATGCCCGGCATCCCAAAAGGGATATCGGGCACAGTGAATACGAGACAGCAGGATTAGCGTGTTCCTGCGCAGATTTCATCAAAAGTTCCGGCTTTGTGGAAGCGCAGTTCGTTAATGACGGTATGGTTATTAACGGGATAATGAATTTCCATCATCATTTCACAACCATCATGGCCTCCGGTAAGCACCACATAAACCTTGTGAATTCCTTTTTCGGAGTCTACTTTTTCTGAAAGTCGGTAGAATCCCTGGTGGAATTCAGGAAGTAATTTTGCTGCAGCAGCCACATTGGCTTCAAACTTTTCATTCATTATGCGCTCCTGATTGGAGGTAAATGATGCCAGGCCATCTGCATTGTTTTGATGGAGCAACCATACTATACGGTGTGCCATCTGCATTTGGTCAGACTCTACGTATTGCTGTTCATGAGCATTTTGCGCGAAGGCTGAAAATCCGATGAGCAGGGTAAACATGGCAGCCAAAGAAAAACGAAGCATAATAATTGGGTTTTTGTTCAACATTTAAAATTCGAGCCTAAATTTAAGATTAATTCTTCGAGATGTCAAATAGTTTGAAATGGCGTATTGGGTATTATACACCGTCCTGATCCATGTATTTGACGCAGAATTGGCTACCTGCATGAGATTGAAGACTTCGAGGCTCACCCAGGCGCTTTCAGAAAATCGAAGGAAATGTCGCGGATTTGACATTCTTTTTTTCTCATCGAACAACAAAAATGAAAATCCTATATCAATCCGATGGTAGGGTCGATACCTGTATGTATTGCGATATTCGATATTATTTTCTGGAATTCCGAATGGCAGCCCGGTACCTACGGCAAAGTTGAGATGGGTTTTGAAGTTCTCGTTGTTGGGCAGGTAATCCTGGAAAAAAACGTTGAGGGTCACTAGCTGATCAGTAGGGCGGGGTACGTCTTTAACTTCGATGGCTTCGTCTACGCCCAGTTCTCTTTTCAGGTGCTGAATATTATGGAATCGTTCCCTGGTTCTCATCAATGACAGGTTGATCCAGCTTTCAGCATTGGGTACCAGCTCACCATTCAGTCTGAAATCGATGCCCATAGCATAACCCGAGGCAATATTATCTCCATAGTACCTTATCCTTACATTCTCCAGGTCAAAAGGAACCAGATCCCACAAATGCTTGTAATAAGCCTCCGCAATAAACCTGAAAGGTGTATCGTCAGCTCCCACCTTGAAATCGCGACTGTACCCGGCTACAACATGAGCAGACTTTTGGGAAACCACATTTTTGTTGATACTGCCGTCGAGTCCTCTTAATTCCCGGTAAAACGGGGGTTGATAGTACAGTCCTCCGGATAGCGTCCAGGTAATGTCTTCTGATATGGCCAGGGGGCGGTAAAGTATCAGTAACCTGGGGCTGAAAATAGCCTCTCCGGTGTAATCCCAAAGCCCGGCCCGCACACCTGCCGTAACGGCCATTTCCCTGATTCCGGGTTGTCTGTAGCTCCATGTATTTTGCAAAAATGCATTGTAACGCATGCTGCTGAGTTCGATATTGCTTTTTATGGCATATAGTACATTGACCTGGGATTCACTGAATGGCAGTGAATAACCGGCGGAATCCAGTCGCTCCCATTCATTTAGCCTGTCGGAAATGCGTTCATGGCGTGTACTTAGTCCCCATCTCAGGTAGTTGCCGTACTCCCCTGTGGATGTGGTTACATTATTAAAAGTGTATCCGCCTCTGTGTTCGGCTACTGCCACAGTTGACGTGAGGTAATTACGGGCAAAATGATGCATGGAACCGGCACCGATCACACCTCCCATTTCTCCGAAATCTTCTGAGCCAAAATCTATAACCAGCTCTCCCAGTAAATAGTCACCAATTATGTCGAACCGCTCGTTTTCACGACTCTGGTAGGCATAGGCCATCCACTTGAGGTACATGTTGTTGCTGCGGGGCAGGTTAGTGAATGATACTCCGGTCATGGATGTGGTGAAATCATCCAGCTCAGAACCCTGAAAAACGGTGCGAAATACGAGGGCAAAATCAATCAGTCCCTTGGCGGTAGTGCGTTCTACAGGAATAAAGCGGTAAACACTGCGGGAATAGTTCCCGATCCATTCCATTTGCCAGGTTTCAGAAAGATCGTAAAGTAAATTGGCCTGAATGTCATAAAAATTGGGAGAATATTCGCCCCTGGTTTCCAATGAGCTGAGCAGGTACTGTGTGGTTTTGTACCTTGCTCCTATCAGGTAGCGAAGTGCCCGGTTGCCCGATGTGTTGATCTTACCTTCCGTGTGCGCCGAGCTTCCCAGCAAACTAAAGCTTACCGATGACCGGGCCGTATCAGGCCGTTTGTAATGGATATCCAGCACACTGCTCATTTTGTCGCCGTACCGGGCCTGGAAACCACCGGATGAGAATGATAGTTCCCTGATCAGATCCATATTGGGGAATGATAAACCTTCCTGCTGACCTGAACGGATAAGCAGTGGACGGTAAATTTCAAAATCGTTGACATACACCAGGTTTTCATCGTAATTTCCACCGCGGACAGAGTACTGAGAACTCAGTTCATTACTGCCCCGAACTCCTATGGCCAAAGCCGGCAGCAGATATTCGATGCTCATAGTGGCATTGGGAAGCATGATGGCATCCCTCACGCCCTCGCGCAGCATACCGTCACCCATTATTCGGTCAGCCCTGACTTCAATAGCAGTAATCATGTCTTCGGTAGGGGCAATGATGATTTCAACAAAATGTAATCCGGAAAAAGGCACCGCAACTGACCTGGTTCCGTAATTGATATGAGAAATTCGCAGTACAACAGAGTCTGCACAAGCGATCCTCAAGTTAAACCGGCCTGATTCATCGGTGGTAGTACCAATGGCATCTGATTCAGAAAAAACGTTGACCAGTTCCACAGGCTGACTGCTTATGCTGTCGGTGATCAGACCCCTGAACGTACACAGTTCAGTTTGCGGGTACAGGTCTGTGGCAGCAATCAGGGAAAAAATGACAATGAGGACAGATATCCGGGTATAGCAATTGGCCATGCCTTGATTTTCGATATATGGACGAACGAGGGAAAACAACATTCAATTATTCTGAGTCCGGTAAAAGCGCGAAAATAGCCTATTTAGCCGTAAATGAACTGCAAAGGTAAGCGGCAATTTTTTTAGCTTTGCGTGCAGTATTCCATGCTTTGTTAATCAACAGTTCACATGAAAGAAGCCAAAGCCCTGCAGCACGTAGCTGCTTTCCACCGCACTTTTAAGCACCCCGTTGTTTCCCGGCCAGCCATTCCCGCAGCTGATCGCTGTAATTTGCGGGTCAACTTATTGCAGGAGGAGCTGAACGAGCTCAAGGCTGCCATAGAAGACGGGGATATGATAGAGATTGCCGATGCACTTTGCGATCTGCAATATGTATTGAGTGGTGCCATTCTGGAATTTGGTCTGGGGGAGTATTTCAGCGATCTGTTTGAGGAAGTACAGCGCAGCAATATGAGTAAGGCCTGCAATACCCTGGCAGAGGCAGAAGAAACGGTTCGCTATTTTGAAAAACGGGATGGCACCGAATGCTATATCCGCGAAGAAAATGGCCTGTATCTGGTTTACCGTAAACATGACCACAAGACGCTCAAGAGCATCAACTACTCCCCGGCCAGGCTTGACAATATTTTGAATGGCTCCGTTAAAGGCTAATCATGGTTCAGCTGCCATCCAAAGGAGTTTCGGGAGAGTTTTCCACGAAATTCTTATCGTAAATCGTTACCCGTACCGTTTCTATTTTGGTTTCACTCACCAGGTCGAAAGTAAATTTCAGGTGGTCGAAAATGGCGGATTCGCCTTGTTCGGGAATGGACTCCAGTGTGCGGATGATATATCCCGACAATGTATTGTATTCGCCTTCAGGAAGCCTCAGTTCAGGGTATTTTTCGTTGAGGTAATTGATTTCAAGTCGGCCTGAAAACAAGAATGTGCGGTCATCCAGTTTTTTATCGATGTATTCTTCTTCATCGTACTCGTCCTCAATTTCACCAAAAATCTCTTCCAGAATATCTTCGAGGGTAATGAGACCGGATACTCCACCAAACTCATCCACCACGTAGGCCATATTGGTTCGGTCCTTGATGAATTTATTGAGAAGGTCATGTACACGCATCACTTCGGGTACGGGTTGTATGGGCATCATCATGGCAGCAATGTTGCCTGGGCCGGAAAACAGGCTTTGGTGGTGAATGTAGCCTTCAATGTTGTCAATACCGCCATGGGTCACAATTATTCGTGACAGCCTGGATTCGGCAATCAATTTTTTGAGTTCGGTCAGAGAGGCATCTATATCGATGTATTGTATTTCCTTGCGGGGAATCATACAGTCTTTTACCCTTACCTTAGTGAGATAAAGTGCATTTTCAAAGAGCTCCTTATCGATGTCTTCGTGGGTATCCGTGCGGGTACTACGGATGAAGTTTTCGAGATCGAGACGGGTGAATACCAGTTCGTTGGTCGACATTTGTCCTCTGGTTACCAGTCTGAGTACCGCCTGTGATGATTTTACCATGAACCATGAAACCGGAACCAAAAGTATGCGCAAAAATCCCAGCGGGTAAGCCAGCATAGAAATAAGCTGATTGGCATAAAGCCTGAAAAGTATTTTGGGAATGAATTCTCCCACAAACAGAACCACCAGAGTAGTACTGACCGTGATCATTGCGAAAGATACCAAGCCCTGTTGTTCAATATTGGCAGGCAGTAAAACCTCCTCAAACAATCGGGTCATGTACATGCCAAAGATCACCAGGGCAATATTGTTACCCACCAGCATGGTGCCCAGAAAATTTCCCGGATTCTGATAAAAACCCGACAACAGCCGGCCTTTGTAGTTTCCTTTTTTGGCTTGCAGTTCGATACGAAGGCGATCTGCACTGATGTAGGCTATTTCCGAACCGGAAAAAAGTGCTGAAAGCAGCAGGGCGGCCAATAAAATGATCAAATATCCCGTAACCGGATCCATGGCTTAAAGGTAAGCAAATCTTTGTCAGAAGGAGCAGACTTTGTGAAAGCTAGTCTACTATCATGCCTGCCGTATCCAGGGTTTGCTGACGAATATCGCGTGGCAATTCCCTGAATTCATATTGCTGGGTTCTGAGCTGCGGTTCAAAACCGGCTTCCCGGATAGCGCTTTGAATGCCATTGGCCGTAAACCGGAATGGCGCTCCTGCAGCTGATACCACATTTTCCTCGATCATGATGCTACCCCAGTCATTGGCTCCGGCATGGAGGCACAGCTGAGCCACATGTTTGCCTACGGTAAGCCATGAGGCCTGAATATTGACAATGTTAGGCAGCATAATGCGGCTGAGGGCAATCATTCGCAGGTATTCGTCACCGGTAACTTCATTTCTGGCTCTGCGCAGTTTTTTGAGCATGGTATCCTCGTCCTGAAAAGGCCAGGGAATAAAGGCAATAAAGCCTTTGGCATCTTCGGGTTTTTCATCCTGCACTTCGCGAATGGCCACCAGATGCTCAAACCTTTCCATATTGGTTTCCACATGGCCAAACATCATGGTGGCCGATGTGGTAAGCCTTAGCTGATGTGCCGCACGCATAACATCCAGCCATTCCCTGCCGGAACATTTTCCCCGGGAAATCAAGCGCCGTACACGATCAGCCAGTATTTCGGCACCGGCCCCGGGCAGGGAATCCAGTCCCGCATCCATAAGGGCTTGTAATACTTCGGTATGGCTGGCCTGCTCCAGTTTTGCAATGTGGGCAATTTCCGGTGGCCCCAGGGCGTGAAGTTTAAGGGTTGGGAACATAGCTTTAAGCGACCTGAAGAGATCCACGTAATACTGAAGCCCCAGATCAGGATGGTGACCACCCTGCAAGAGCAGCTGATCACCACCATAGCTAAACAGTTCCGTAATCTTCTCGCGATATTCATCCAGACTGGTGATATAACTTTCATGATGACCGGGACGCCGGTAAAAATTGCAAAATTTGCAATTGGCGATGCATACGTTGGTGGTGTTAGAATTGCGGTCGATAATCCACGTAACTTTGCCATGGGGAACCTGTTGTTTCCGAAGCTGATCGGCTGCCCAGACCAGGTCTGCAGAAGCTGCATGTTCAAACAGAAAAAGACCTTCCTCGGCGGTCAGTTTGTCTAAGTGGAGGGCTCTTTCGAGCAGTGTATTTATCTTCATTGTTCCTGCATGTTTTTGCCGGGCGGTAAATATAACCCCATTTGCGGAAGAATGTTAAAGGAGCTGATCACAATAAGTATAAATAACGGAACAATTTTTGTACCTTTGCAGTGTTTTCTGACGAGGGGGCCGAAAAAGCCCCTTTTTTTGTGGATAATACCTATGGACAACAAACTGAGTCTGGTAGAAAAATTGATTGCTGCAAAATGCAGTGAGGAGGAGTTTTCAGCATATTTTCCCGTAAATTGCAAGTATCACGAGGCTTCCAATAAAATTGAAGTATTTATTGACGGTGACAGCGGCGTAAATCTCGGGGTGCTGAGTGCAATGACGCGATATCTGCGCAAAGAGCTGGAACTGCAATACGGTGAGGAGGATGATTTCAGTCTCGAAGTTTCGAGTCCGGGAGTGGGATCGCCGCTGGTTAAGACGCGGCAGTACCATGCCAATATGGGCCGGCAGATGGAAGTGTTAACCCATGAAGGTATAAAGCACAGTGGAAAATTGCTGGAGGTTGCTGAGGATAGCATTTTGTTGGGCTCTGCTTCAAAAGGCAAAGCCGGAAAAATCCCTGCAGAGCCGGTAGAGATAATGTTTGAAGCCATCAAGGAAGCCAGGGTAATGGCTGGATTTAAATAGATTCATCAAATAATTAAACAACAAAGCAATGGGTCTTGTAGATAATTTTTCGGAATTCAAGGAACTCAAAAATATGGACCGCCCTACCATGATCAGGGTGATGGAGGATGTGATGAAAACGCTGATCAGGAAGAAGTTTGGCACGGAAGACAACTTTGAAGTGATTGTGAATACTGACAGAGGTGACCTTGAATTGTGGCGTGTACGGGAGATAGTGGCCGATGGTCAGGTTGAAGACGATCGCACGCAGATTTCGTTATCTGAGGCCAAGGCCATCGAGCCGGACTATGAAATAGGGGATGAGTGTTACCAGCAGTTGTTTCTGGAGGATTTTGGCCGGCGTAGCATAATGGCAGCCCGGCAGACGCTGATTTCCAGGATCATGGATCTGGAGAAGGACGAAGTATTCAAGAAATACTCGGACCGGATAGGGGAGATCATTCTGGGCGAAGTGCATCAGATTTTGAAGCGCGATGTGCTGGTGATTGATGATGTAACCGGAACGGAGCTTGTACTTCCCCGCTCGGAAACCATCCGCGGTGATTTTTTCCGGAAGGGAGATATGGTTCGGGCCATTATCAAGGAGGTTGTGATGAAGAACAACAATCCGCAGGTGATCATTTCACGGACGGATAACAAATTTCTGGAGAAGCTTCTTGAGCAGGAAGTTCCCGAAATTGAAGATGGACTGATTACCATCCGCAAAATAGTGCGCAGCCCGGGAGAGCGCGCCAAGGTGGCGGTAGAGTCCTATGATGACCGCATTGACCCCGTAGGTGCCTGTGTGGGCATGAAGGGCTCGCGGATACATGGTATAGTTCGCGAGCTTCGCAATGAGAACATTGATATAATCAACTATACCAATAATGAAACCCTGCTGATACAACGTTCGTTAACTCCGGCCAAGGTAAGCAGGATTGATCTTGATCCCGGGGCCAGGCGTGCATCTGTGTACCTGAATCAGGATCAGGTATCGTTGGCCATTGGCAAAGGCGGTAAAAACATAAAGCTGGCCAGTATGCTGACCGGCTATGAGATTGATGTTTACCGCGAGGATGATGATGAGGGATACGATGTAGACCTAGATGAATTTGCCGACGAGATTGACGGTTGGGTGATTGATCAGCTTAAGGCCATTGGTTGTGATACTGCCAAGACGGTGTTGAGCCTGTCTTCTGAAGAATTGGCCCGGAGGACTGATCTGGAAGAAGAAACCATACTTGAAGTGATGCGAATACTGGCCGAGGAATTTGAACAGTAATCGGGTAGGGCAAAGCGAAACCCTGTATGGATGAATTGCAGGGGAGCGGGAATTGTTTTACCTTCGCAGGCGTTGGGATATCAGCAAAAAAGCAAAAACATTACATGTCAAAAAAACTCTTTAAAGTAGCAAAAGAGCTCAATGTAGCCACCACTCGTGTAGTTGAATTTCTGCAAGAGAAAGGCTTTGAAGTTCAGGCGAGGCCCACATTTACTCTGTCGGAGGAGATGTGCGCATTGCTTGATGCAGAATTCAAGAAATCCAGAGAGACGAAGGAAAAAGCTGATAAGTTGCAGATTGGCACCACGGCAAGGCCGGGCCTGCAAAAGGAAGAAGGTGGCGAAAGCCGTCCGGCAGAATCGCCTGCCATTGATCTGGATGCGTTGGTAAAAAAGCAGACTGCTGCCCCTGAACCCAAGGAACCCGTACCGTCAACTCCGGCGGAGCCGGAGCAACAAAGAGATATCCCAGAAGAAACAAGGGAAGAAAAAGCTATACCTGAGCATGCTTCCGAAACTGAAGAAGCTCCTGAAGCCAAAGAGGAACCGGCAGAAAAGGACGACATCAGCGAAGAAGAGAAGCCTGTGGAAGCTCCTGCGGCAGAGACTTCAACGCCCGAGGATGGTACTGAACAAACAGAAGGCGATCAGCCGGTAGAGGGCTCCGAACAGGATCCGTATTTCCGGGCGAAAACGCCAACTCTGACGGGGCTGACAGTTAAAGGCAAGATTGATGTTACGAAGCTGGCCAACAAAAAGGCAGCCAAGGAGGAACCGGGTAAAGGGCAGGATGCCCCGGAACCCGGCAAGGTGGAAGAACGGAAGCGCATTAAGCTGACCGGAACCACTGTGGTGGGTAAAATTGATCTGCCTGATCCCAAGCAAAAGGATAAAAAGCCGGTAGCTTCATCAGATGATGCTACTGACGAAAAGAAAGCAGCCCGAAGAAAGCGCAAACGCAAACGGATCAGCAATGCTCCGGGTGGAACCAGTGCTGGTGCTGCCCGTGCCCGCGGAAAGACCGAGGGCGAGGAAGTGAAGGAAGTGTCTCAGCAGGAGATTGAGGCACAGCTCAAGGCTACTATGGCCAGGCTGAATCAGCGGGGCAAAAGCAAAAGGCAGAAAATCCGAAAAACGACGCGCGACAAGCACCGAGAGCGCATTGAACTGGAGGAAAGCGAAGCTGGCACACGCGATCTGCAAGTTACAGAGTTTGTATCCGTATCGGAGCTGGCCAGTTTGATGGATTTACCGGTAACAGATATTATAACAACCTGTATGAATCTGGGCATTGTGGTGTCCATTAATCAGCGGCTGGATGCAGAGGTAATCGAGCTGGTTGCATCTGAATTTGATTTTGACGTTAAGTTCATTTCGGCCGAGGAACAGCTGGATGTAGCTGAAGATGAAGAAGATGCCGACGATGATCTCGAGCCCCGTGCACCTATTGTTACCGTTATGGGACACGTGGATCACGGTAAAACGTCATTGCTCGATTTCATCCGGAAAACCAAGGTGGCCGAAGGTGAAGCCGGAGGTATTACACAGCATATCGGTGCGTATGAGGTTTTTCTGGG
>JBJHCA010000047.1:18325-24916 GCA_050485785.1 Saprospiraceae bacterium
TGGGTAAAGTGGATGAGCGCAAAAAGATCGTATTTCTGGATACACCTGGTCACGAAGCCTTTACGGCCATGCGTGCCAGGGGTGCCAAGGTAACCGATGTAGCCGTGATTATAGTGGCCGCCGATGACGACATTATGCCACAGACCAAGGAAGCCATATCACATGCCCAGGCAGCCAATGTTCCAATCATTTTTGCGATAAACAAGATTGATAAGGACGGCGCCAGGCCTGAGTTTATAAAAGAGAAGCTTGCGGGCATGAACTTTTTGGTTGAAGACTGGGGAGGCAAATACCAGAGTCAGGATATTTCAGCCAAAACCGGTGTGAATATTGACCTGTTACTCGAAAAGATCGTGCTGGAAAGCGATATTCTCGATCTGAAAGCCAACCCACATCGTCCCGGCAAAGGGGTGGTGCTGGAAGCAGCCCTGGATAAAGGCCGCGGGTATGTAACCAAGGTTCTGGTTGAAACCGGAAGCATGGAAATAGGTGATTTTGTATTGGCCGGATCCCACTCCGGGCGTATCAAGGCGATGTTTAACGAAAGAGGCCAGAAGGTGAAGAAAGCCGGGCCTGCGACACCGTTGTTGCTGCTCGGCTTGAGTGGTGCACCGCAGGCTGGTGAGGTGATCAAAGTAATGAAGGATGAAGCTGCCGCCAAGGAACTCGCAGCCAAACGAGCAGTAATTGAACGCAACCAGGAGATCAGAGCTACACGCCGTCTTAGTCTGGAAGAAATAGGCCGCAGACTTGCCCTGGGTACATTTAAGGAACTCAATTTGATTGTAAAAGGTGATACGGATGGCTCCATAGAGGCATTGAAGGACTCATTGCTGAAGTTGTCGGTTGAGACCATACAAGTTAATGTAATACACAGTGCGGTAGGGCAGATTACCGAAAATGACGTCAACCTGGCCTCGTCATCGGATGCCATTATTGTGGGATTCCAGGTACGACCTTCACAGGCGGCTCGCAAGCTTGCAGAGCGTGAAGGCGTACAGATCAAGCTTTACAGTGTGATTTACGATGCTATTGAAGAGATCAAGGCAGCCATGGAAGGCATGCTTGAACCCAAAGAGGAAGAGAAAATCGTTTGTCAGGTGGAAGTACGCGAGGTTTACAAGATCAGCAAGGTGGGTACGGTTGCCGGAAGCTATGTAACGGAAGGCAAGATTACCAGGAATACCAAGATCAGGCTGATCAGGGACGGTATTGTTGTATACCCTCAGAAAGAAGGCGTAGTGGGTGAAATTGCATCGCTCAAGCGATTCAGGGAGGACGTCCGCGAGGTGAAGAACGGCATGGAATGCGGTATTACGATTAAAAACTTCAATGATATTAAAGAAGGAGACATTATTGAAGGATATGAACTTTACGAAGTAAAGCAGACCCTTTAGGCCGGTGATCCGGTTTGGATTGGAAGCTCGTTTTACTTCCGGATACCGGTGCAGTGTCTGACCAAAAGTCTTAACCTATGTCAATACTTGGATCCATCGTAAAAAGGAGTATACATTTGCGGGCTGCCATGAAAATGACACCCCGCAATGTGGATGATGCCCAGCACTACGTCCTCAGGCAATTGCTCAAAAAAGCGCAGCATACTCAGTTTGGAGAACACTACGACTTCAAGGGGATATTGCAGAGCAAGGAGGTTCTACGCGCATTTCAGCAGGCAGTACCCATCCATGATTACGATAGCATATACGCAAGCTGGTGGAAACGGGCACTTGGCGATGAAACCGATGTAGCATGGCCGGGTCGCATACGCCATTTCGCCTTGAGCTCGGGAACTTCCGGAGCACCAAGCAAGCACATTCCCATTACGGCAGAAATGATCAAGGCCATTCGCAACGCAGGTCTGGACATGTTTGCCTGTATTTACCAGTACAATGTACCGGATTCATTTTACTCAATGGACATGATGATGTTGGGCGGCAGCACGTCGCTGGAAGACAAAGGCGGGTATTTTGTGGGTGATCTGAGTGGGATCACCACATCACAGACGCCACTCTGGCTACGTCGTTTTTACAAACCTGGATTTAAGATTGCTGCACTCAAGGACTATGAAAGCCGGATTAACGAAATAGCCAGACAGGCAAATAAGTGGAATATCGGCAGCCTGATGGGTATCCCGGCCTGGAACAAGTTAATGCTGGAGCGGGTGATTGAATTCAACAATTTGGACAACATTCACGAGATATGGCCCAATCTGCAGTTTTTTGTGCACGGAGGAGTAGCGTTTGAGCCCTACCGCAAGGGTTTTGAACGGCTTATGGGGAAACCTATCCATTACATGGATACCTATATGGCCAGCGAAGGGTTTGTGGCCTTTCAGTGCAGGCCCGATACTTCGTCTATGCGCATGGTGGTGGACAATGGAATTTTTTACGAGTTTGTTCCCTTTGATGACGAGCATTTTGATGAAGACGGAGTTATCAGACCCGGAGCTAAAGCCTACGGCATTATTGATGTTGAGGAAGGTATAGACTATGCGCTTTTACTCAGCACCTGTGCGGGGGCATGGCGATATCAGGTGGGGGATACGGTAAAGTTTACCGACAAAGCTAGATCGGAGATCATCATTACCGGCCGTACCAAACATTTTCTATCGTATTGCGGCGAACATGTTTCGGTGGACAACCTGAACCAGGCCATACAAATGGCTCAGGATCAGATGGGCATAAGGATGGAAGAATTTACAGTGGCCGGTATAAAAACAGACGGTTACTTTGCTCACCACTGGTATGTGGCCTGTGACGAAAAGGTGAATGAGCAGGAGCTTATGGATTTGCTGGACCGCAATCTGATGAAGCTGAATGACGACTACCGGACTGAGCGTGAAGTAGTGCTGAAAGCACCAAAAATCAAGGTACTTCCGCTGCATACATTTTATGACTTCATGGCCAGCCTAGGCAAAATGGGCGGTCAGAATAAGTTTCCCCGTGTATTGAAGGGCAAGCAATACAAGGAGTGGCGAGCTTTTCTGGATCAACTGAATCCGGTGTAAGTGGAGTACGTATTATACGGAATGCTCTGGGGGCTCGTATTGTCTATGTTAACCGGCCCCATATTACTGGTTCTGGTACAAACCGGAATTGAAAAGGGAATCAGAGCAGGAGTTGCCGTTGGTACAGGTGTATGGGTCAGCGATTTATTGTTTATCGGAATCAGTTTTCTGGGTGTAGCCCTGGTTCACGATCTGGCAGACCATCCATGGTTTGAGTACATTCTTGGAACGTTTGGCGGCATAATGCTTATTGGATTTGGTATTGGAACCATGGTCGTAACACCGCGTATGGAGTTTGAGTCAATAGAACCACAAAATGGATTAGATTCCAACAATGACCAAACTGTTTACAGTAAATACAGCAGGCCGTTTGTTAAGGGTTTTCTGATCAACACGATCAATCCGTTTACGATATTTTTCTGGACGGGAATTGTAGCCAAATTGTTTGTGGGTAAAGGATGGGATGATCAAGGCGTGCTGATTTGCCTTCTTACAATATTAATTACCATTATACTGACTGACACGGCCAAGGTGGTGGGTGCCAAAAAGCTGCGAAAGCTGATCAACGGAAGGCAATTGCTGATCCTGAGAAAAATTTCGGGGATCGCATTAATCGTTTTTGGACTTGTGCTTTTATACCGTGTATGGTAGCAGGGTGAAGCGTTTACGGAGTTCGGGTGTCATGGTTTTTGTATAACACTGCCCAGGTTTTAGCGAAAGTACCCCGACAAAAACCACGCCACCCAACTACCCCTATTCCCACTATCCTCCCTTTGTATTCCTGATCATGCTGAGCAACAGCTCCGCTCTTGATGGATCGAGGTTGAGGGAATGAGCCAGCCTAAGCGCTTTTTCGGCCTGATGGCGGGCTTTTTCCAGCTGATCGGTTCGCAACAGCAGCAGTGCATAGGTTTCCGTATTGTCATAACCCTCCTTTAGGTCAATTGACCGCTTCGCACATGTCATCGCTCGTTCGATAAGTTCCTCGTTCTCTGAAAATGTCAGTTCGCGTGCAAGGCTGTTGAGTTCGTAGGGCAAGTCCCATATCTGGCTGATGTAATGGTCCAGTGTTTCGCGGTATTCACAAAGGTTGTTGTTGTGAAGATGGTATTCCATCAGCGTAGTGGTAGCGGGAAACTTATTCATGATGGCCCCGGTAATACGTCCATCCGTTTCGCGGTAGTACATGTATTCCCCGGTTTCAAAATGTTGTAGCAAACCGTGAGCTTCGCGGAACAATGTTTCGTTTCCGGATTCCATGGCAGCGTAAATGGCATCCAACAATACCCAGGCAATGCGGATGTTGACCTGGGCAGAGTCAAAGTATGCATAATACCTATGGGCATTGTGCAGCATGAACTGCATAGCCGGTTCATGGTAGGGGATAAATGCTTCAAAATGGTGCAGCGCATACCTGTAGACAAAGGCAAGGTTTTCGGGTTCAGCGTAGTTGTGATTGTGTAAGGTGTTCAAGTATTCTTTTACATAGCTTTTTGTTAATTGATGAGCATCCGCAAGGGCGTTGATCAATTGCAACAGGAAGGCCTGACTGTTTTCACCCCGTTCATACCGGTTCACAAGGGCACTGAGGGAATTGTCAGTAAAGGCCAGGCCCGATTTTTGTATCATGGCTTCAGGCGTAAACATTCCGGCCAGCTGATGATTAACTTTGCCGGATTGGTCGAGAAACAGGAAGGAAGGATGTATGTTGACCGTAAATGCCGAGGCAGTATGTTTTCCTGCATCACTGGATGTATTAAACCCGGCTATGATAAAGTGGCGGTTAAGGTAAGCGGACAGCTTTTTGTCAGACAAAATGTGATCCTCCATTATTGAACACAAATCGCATGAGTCAAAATAGAAGTACGCGATCAGTTTTTTGTCAGACTCATTCGCGAGGGCTTTAGCTTCGTGGAGGGATAGCCCTAAATGGATAACGGCAGAATCTGCAGCGTGAAGGGATACACACCAAAAGAGTGCGAGGCAATAGGTCAATATTCGCTTCATATCGTGCGAAATATACGAAAAATTATTTAATCTTTAAAACCAATATTTTTTTGTGTTTCGGATGATTCCACATCTTCTTCCGGATTCACGATTTTTTCTTTGATCTTGGTTTTAATTGTCTTTTTTCGTTCCACCTGTTCACTGTCTTCAGATACGGGTTTTTCTTCGATCACTACATCCTTGACCTCTTCTTTTTCCTTGGGGAAGAATCCCGAACCACCGGTTTTCTTAATGAGATAATAGCCTGCAGAAATAGCCAGGATTACAACGGCAATGCCCATCACTTCGAGGCCGGAATATTCCTCAAAGTCCATTACTATCACTTTACGGGCAATGGCTATGAGGGCTACCAGCATCACTACTTCCACATGGATCACGTTTTCTTTAAAATATACCTTGATGGTATCGAGCAGCTCAATGCCAATGAGAACCAGCAGAAATACCCCGAACACATTCAAAAGGTTGTCAAGGTTAATAATGAACTTATCCATTTCAGGTTCCAGGATGGCAATCAGCACTGTGTAAACCAGTTCAATGGTAGCCAGTATAAGCAGCAGTGACATGATGGCAATGAGCGTAATGATAATGCCCCGCTCAATCCACAGGATCAGTTTTTTTAAAATTTTTGGTGTTCTTCCCAAACCGGCCATGATGATATTTGCTAAGTGAAAGTAAATGCCATTAAAGCGAAAGTAAAGGCTTTATGTGGTAAATACAAATCTATGCTGTTGAGTTGGTCGTAATATTCAATTGAAACGTAACTTGCCCGTTCAATTTACAACCGACATATTATGCTGAAAACCATACTGATCATCCTGCTGGGCCTGTTTTTCATCATCAATGGGCTCAATCATTTTCTTAACCGGCACACCATTGAGGAATATGCCCGAAGGCGGAACCTCATTTCACCAAGCATCATGGTAAAGCTCAGCGGAATACTGCTGTTGACCGGAGGATTATGCCTAATTACAGGCTATGGATTTTTTATTGGCATCTATCTGCTGTGCATTTTTTTAGTGGTTGCCTCTTTCTCCATTCACAAGTTTTGGGCTGAGCGACAACGCGATATGCGCATGCTGGAACTGATGCATTTTCTCAAAAACTTCGCTATTCTCGTTGAGCTCCTTTATATAGCCGAAACCACTGCCGGATAATCTGTTGTAAGGCTGGTTGCAGGCTGGGGGTGGTGGAGTGATGGGCAAGTGATAAGGTCGGAGGTTGACAATTATGCATTCCCTTCGGAATGGTGACACCAAAGCCAAAACCAGGACAATGTAAAAATGGCCATCCGCCGCCAAGCGATAAAAGCTACAGGACCGGCCTTCACCGTTTTAGGCCAGGGCCGCCGGAAAATAGGTCCAATTGTCTGTACTGATTGCGTGTGTTCGTCAAAGTTGACAATGCTAAAAATGAGTGAATGATACAAAATCCGCCTTAGCAGAACGGGCGAGAAAAAATGTCATTCAAGGCAGAGGAAAAAGCCATCGCTGTTTGAGTGCGAAGCACGAGTTTGATGGCTTTCTGCCATGGATGGCATTTTAGCCCGTTCTGCGGCAGCGGCGGGGTTTTTGGCTACT
>JBJHCA010000048.1:0-24863 GCA_050485785.1 Saprospiraceae bacterium
TCGCTCCGGTCCGCGGGAAGGCATGGTTTACAACGGCCCGGTGGTGGTACTTACCAATCGCCGGTCGTATAGTGCTACCACATTCTTTGCGCAGATGATGCGCGTACATGCCAATGCCATACTGGTGGGAGACCGCACCGGTGGTGGTGGGGGCATTCCCGTGTTTGGCGAATTGCCGAACGGCTGGACATACCGATTTTCTGCTTCCCAGGCTGTGAGCCCGGATGATGAGCATCTGGAAACAGGCGTTCCGCCTGACATCGAAGCATCCATCCTTCCAGAGGATGCTGAATCGGGTACAGACAATATTATAGAAACAGCTCTGGAACTGTTACGCTAACCCAAGGCAAAGCACATTCCCGGATAAACTATTCCGGTTTTTCACCGGGTTCAAAGTATGTTTTAGCCACTACATTGTCTACCGGCTCCACAGTTTGCAAATACCTGTAAAGCGCTTTCAGGTCAATGGTATCCATGCGTGAAAATGCGCCCCAGGGCATGGGAGATCCACGATGCAGCCGGCCTTGCTTAAATCGGTGAATAAACTGCTCTTCACTCCATTGAGCCATTATGCTTGCAGAGGGATGAGGAGTAATGTTTGGAGCCATAAATGAGTAGCCTTGCGAAAACTCATCAGGAGGATAGTAGCCTCCGCCGGCATAGGACTCTCCAATGTAGGCACCGGTTTTATTGTCACGCTCCGTATGACAGCCGTTACAAGCTGCAAGGTGGTTTGCAAGGTACGCACCGTATTCAACAGATGAATCTCTCGGAATGGAAACCTGTGGGGGAGAAGCAGGGCCTTCGGGTTTGATGAGCCCCAGTGCCAGAACAGCCTTGCCCAGAAAACTCCACTCTGTTCGGGGAACATTGTTTCTTACCGGGGGCTGTGAACGCAAAAACGAAATGATGGCAATCAGATCCTCATCAGTCAGGTTTTGGAATTCCATAAAAGGGGCTACCAGTCTGTCGTCGTGGGCTACACCGTACCGTATGGCTCGGGCCAGCTGACCATCGCTCATATTTCCGATTCCCGTTTCGGGATCAGGTGTTATGTTGGGAGCTCTGAACGTCCCCGGTGGAATGCTGAGTTCCCAGCCTCCACTCAGCGGCATTTCAAGCCCGTCTTCAACGTCCAGTATTTTATTCATGGGAACATGGCAGGTAGAGCAATGAGCCGGGCCAAAGGCCAGGTATCGTCCTCTCTCTATAATTTCAGGGTCAGTACTTGCCTTAATATCCGGAAACGGAACATCATAGGTTTTGCGGCTTCCCAGCTCAACAAACAGCATCAGTCCCACAATGATCAATGCTAATACAATCAGGATTTTGTAGAATGTTTTCATAGGTTTTGGGGTTTAATTGGCCTTAAAATCTAAATCCACTAATCATGGATTCCTGCAAATCGTGGATGATTGCCAGACAAAAATAATAAAATTTATAGAATATAGTCTGTGAGAATACAATGCACCAAAAAACATACCAAATGTGATTTTTATCGCGAGATTAATAGTCAGGACTTCGATAGAAAGAATACTTTGGGAGGTTCAATCCTCGTATTTTCCATTGTTTGACACAAAATTTCGACAATAAAAAAAGGTGTTACAAACTATGGAAATCCCTTACTTTGAAGATCAAATCATTCCATGAGACGCTTGTTTCGAATATCATCAGTTTGTTTTTTCATACTATGTACCTGGTTGGCTGCAGCCCAGCAACCCGAAACCAATAACCTGGAACAAGCAGCAATACTGCACAAACAAGGTGATCATCGAGCAGCACTTGCCGGCATTACCCGACATCTTGAATCCAGGCCTGACGATGCCAATGGACACTGGCTTAAAGCAGTAATTCTATACGATCTTCACCGCTACAGACGATCCATCCGATCATACAGGCAGGCCTTTGAGTTAAACCCGGAAAACAACATGCTGGCATTGGATTACGGAGAAAAGCTTCTATACCGGAGTTACTTCCGCCGTGCAGGGACATTACTCGAATCCATACCGGATACATCTGCTGCTTATAGCCGTTCGATATACCTGAGATCCAGGGCTGCAATGTGGACCGGCAACCTGAACACAGCATCATCATTGGCAGCGGATGCTTACACACAAGGAGCAACAGGAGCAACAGCGCTCCAGGCAGAAATTGCCGAAATGAAGCGACCATTGATCGGTGCAGGTTTTGGTATTAGGAGTGACAGTCAGCCTCTGGTGATGTGGCAAGGTGGTGCATCATATAGTCGCCATACATCCCTTTGGTCAGATGTGTTTTTTCAGGGAAAATACCACCACTTTATTGAGGAAGGCGGAGACGCGCAGCAGCTTTTCCTTTTGTCTGCATCCAACCGGTTTCGCATGCCCGTTTTATCGACATGGGTTCGGGCTGAAGCCGGGTTTACGGGTTTTATCAACGGGCCTGTAATTCCAACCGGTGAAATAGAGCTCGAAAGTTCTTTTCCGCATGGATACCGGGTTGGGTTTTCAGTAAACCGGATGCCTTATTTATATACCTTGCAGGCTGTGGAGCAGCAGGTGATGTACACCGGCCTCAGGGCTACGGCCGGACAAAGCAGCACGGAAGGTTTCTGGTGGCAAACCGGTGCACAGCGTGAATACTTTGATGATGCCAATCATGTTGATGCGGCCTGGATATGGGTATTGAGTCCTTCTCCATTGGTTGGTGCATTGAGTGCAAGAGGTGGTTACAGCTTTCAATATGCCCATGCACTTTCTAATCGCTTCGCCTCCGTTATGTCTCCTGAGGAGATTATGCAACAGTACGACCCTGAAGCAGAGATTGAAGGGTTTTATGATCCCTACTTTACACCCAACAGACACCGGATCCATAGTTTACTGATCCATCTGAGCTGGCAGATCACAACCGGTTGGGGAGTACTTATAGACGGCAAGTATGGAATCCATTCGCGGGCTATGCAGCCGTATTTTTACCCGATGGCAGGTGATAATGAAGTGTGGGTTTTGGTGAAGGATTACGAAACGGTGAAGTTCAATCCTTTGGAATTGGGTGCAGCATTGCACTGGCGGAGTGAGCGAATCCCCGTTGAATGGCGTTTCACCGGGCGGTACATGCGCATTTTGTTTTACGATGCTTTTGAATTGGGTACTACAATCAGGATTAGGATATGATGCAACCTGAGCATAAAGCCTTGTGGACATATCGTCGGGCAGCCGGAATACGTCAGGCTGACCGGCTGATCACCGGATCCTTGTTTGTGGCCGGTGTACTTGCCGTTTTACTTTTTGCTGACTGGTGGTTCAGGGCAGATCACATTGGCCATCCGGTGTTGTTTGTACTGCTTAGTATGGCCATTTGGTGGGGCGTGCTGAGGCTGGTCCTGGTTTGGGTAGGTCAGCTTAAGATTCAACGACCTGAATTGCCGCCTGAACCTGAAAATGGACTGAGCGTGGCTGTATTCACTACTTCTTCTCCCGGAGAACCTGCCGGTATGTTTGAAAAAACGCTGGAAGCATGTACTGCTATTCGTTACCCGCACACCACCTATCTGCTGGATGATACGGAAGATCACCGTTTTAAAGAGATAGCCGTGAAACACGGAGCTGTGTGGATGGATATTGTTGGATATCCGGGTGCCAAGGCCGGAAAGATCAATGAGGCACTGAAGCGAACTACTGAAGACTTTATACTGATCCTTGATCCCGACCATATTCCTTTTCCGGATTTTCTGCACCAAACACTGGGATATTTTCGCGATCCTGGCGTAGGTTTTGTTCAGGTTTGTCAGGCATATTACAATCAGTACAGGTCGTTTGTAGCCCGGGCAGCGGCAGAGCAGACCTACACGTTCTACGGTCCCTCACAGATGTCGCTTCACGGCATGGGATGTGCTACAGCCATTGGTGCCAATTGCACATTTCGCAGGAAAGCACTGAACAGTATCGGAGGCCATGGTATTGGCCTGGCCGAAGACCTCATTACATCAATCAGGATTCATGCAGCAGGCTGGAAGTCTGTGTACAACCCGGTAGTGGTAAGCCGGGGCCTTGTACCTGAAGATTTCGGGTCGTTTTGCAAGCAGCAACTCAAATGGTCGCGGGGGTTGTTTGAAGTGGCATTCAGCGTATTACCCCCGGTATGGAGCCGTCTAAGGTTTTGGCAAAAGCTGTCCTATTCAGTGATCAGTACTTATTATCTTACAGGAGTTATGATGCTGTTGTTCATTTTGATCCCGTTTATCTATTTTTTTACCGGACTCAAACCGGCCAACATGCACTTCACTTCCTTTGCACTCATGATATTTCCGGTGCTGCTGATCAATGTGGTCATGTATTTATACCATCAGCGGTGGTTGTGTCATCCAGCCATGGAACACGGGCTACACTGGCGCGGTATGATCATGAAGCTGGCGTGTACTCCGGTGTTTGTACTGGGGTTTGTTCTGTCTCTGTTTAATGCGAGGATACCTTACATTCCTACGGCAAAGCAAGCCGTTGTGGGTCAATGGTCACCGTTTTTATGGCCCTTGCTGCTGCATTGTTTGCTGTTTACCGCTGTGGTTAGTACTGAATTGTTCATCAGGTACACTTTTATGCAGCCTGATGAACTGGTATTTACAGCAGAACTAACCTGGGGAATGATATTTTTTGCGGCCATACCTTTTGTTATGTCTTTTGCAGGACTTATAACCGGTATTGCCTCACAGTATTTAAAACCCGAAGATCCATGGACCAGAGTGCCGGCTGATCAGCCGGGAACGGAAATGTAAAAGCTATCTTAGGAACAATGGCAAAGCCAAAAATGTGACTAACAGTAACGAGAACCTAAATAACCCGCGGGTATCCTGCCTGGCTTGTTCTGAGGTAAGGCGGGTTACACAAAGAGTTATGAATAACCTTTTCACCAATAACCGTTAATAAAGAGATGAAACCCGGAAAGAGAATTCTTATTGTTTTGCTGATGGTGTTGGCTGGTGTACTGTTGATACTGGGGATAGCTTTTTTTGGTGAGAAGAGCCGCGGGCCACTTGAAGATATGCTGACCGGTGCCGGTGAAATGATACGCGGTGCCGAAGACCGGTATGTGATGCAGCGAAAGACGTTTGCGAGGAATGAATCCCTTTACTGGTTGAGCCGCGAAAGGGATGATCTGCTCAATCCGCCGCTGATCCTTACCGGGGTGTTTGATGAGAAGGCGGAATATTCGCTGCAGCCTGTATTTGACCTTGAAGATTTGCTGGAAACCCGGTTTCCGCTGATTCACATTTACACTGCATGGGGCAGTAAGCCGGAGCAGCAATTTCCCCGGATAAAGGTGGAAAGCATTTTGCGGAGCGGTTCTATACCGGTGATCACCTGGGAACCGTGGCTTACGGATTTTGATGACAGGAGGTTTCCGGTACCGCTCAGATCCCGTGATGTAAGGGATATTGACGGATTGACGGATATAGCCAATGGTGTTTACGACAGTTACATTCGAAGCTGGGCCTTAGAAGCGTCGGCTGTTGATGCGCCCGTATTTTTGCGGTTTGCCCACGAGATGAACGATCCCTACCGCTATCCTTGGGGGCCGCATCACAATGAACCGGCTGCATTTGTGAAAGCCTGGAAGCACGTTCGTTTTATTTTCGAGTCTGCCGGTGCCGGCAATGTAATCTGGATCTGGTCGCCGCATACAGCTTACGGTATGTTTGATGAATACTATCCCGGGCCGGCGTATGTTGACTGGGTTGGTGTAGGAGCGCTGAACTACGGCGTGGTAGCACCTTGGTCGCAGTGGTGGACATTTGACGAAATTTTCGGGAACCACTATGATTCACTCATGCTGTTTAACAAGCCGGTCATGATCAGCGAATTTGGCAGCCTTGCAGTAGGAGGAAACCGGGTTGAATGGTACACTGAAGCACTGAATGCCATACCTGAACAATTTCCGGGTGTAAAGAGTCTGCTGTTTTTTCACTACTCGGCCGATCGAACAACCACACAACAGGCACTGGACTGGTCATTTAAACACGATGAAGACCTGAGCCGGGCTATCGCGGATGCACTTAATCGACGGGAATACAGGAGTACCAAGCCTGAGTAACAGGGTTCACAGATTGTGTGCAGCCCGACTATTGGGCTTCCGGTAAAATTCGCTTAATGAGGCGCAGGAAGTGCGTGTATTTTTTGTCCCCGTTTTCGAACAACCCAGTCTGATCGATATTGCTGATGCGTACTTTCCCGCTGGCATGGGCCATTTTTTCTGAACCCAGAAAAATACCGACATGGGTAATTTTTTGGGAGTTTGACGTGGCGGAAAAAAATCCCAGATCGCCGGGCAGCACTTCCTGTACAAAATGAACGGGGCGGCCACAGGAGGCCTGCTGGGAGGCATCGCGCGGCAATGTGTAACCCAGCAGCCTGAATACGAGCTGAATTAAGCCCGAACAATCGAGCCCGTACCACGAGCGTCCCCCCCACAAGTATGGAATATCAAGCCAGGGTTTGATCAGGAGCGTGAGATCTTTTTGCAATCCGGTTTTTTTGAGGTTTTCAATACTGAATGCAGTGCCCCTGTGCATCAGATTAGTTTTTCCCCAGGGCATGGAACCGGCGTTCAGGTTGGGTAACATGCTGCCGGGGCTGAGAGGAAGCCAGTTTTGCCCTTCGTTGTACGAGATGGCCCCGTCGAAACCGGTCTGGACAAAAATGTTATCCGGCATAAACAATTTGTCTATTTCAGTGGGCTCAAGCATATCTGTCCAGCCTTCATACCCATCGTGCCCAAGTTTGATGAGCTGCCAATCCTTGTGATGATCCTCTACGGAAAAGCTTTCACCAAACAATACCTGATTCACCATTTCAGCAGTATGAGATGGCTGTGCCCGCATGGGAAAAGTAAGAAACCGGCAAAAAGGCATGGTAGGGAAATTAACTCCTGTCAAAATTAGGCAATATGATGCAATGGACGATAAAGATATGGAGACAATTCCGAATCTTGTTATATATTGCGCACCCGAAAAGCAGAATACAATAATCTTGAATGCTGATGCGCCATGTATAAATGGATAACCTCCTCATACAATATCCTGATAGTATGTTTTTTGTTATGTCAAACTTTCTCACTCAGGGCTAATACTCTTTGGGGGATTGCGGCTGACTCATGCCCGACCTTGCTCAATCCTGTGTCAATCGGGGCAGTGTGCGAAGTTTCGCTGGGCTATGCCTCCATAACGGCAGTTGGAATTGATACGCCGTTTACCTATTCCTGGACTTTTACTGGAACAGAAGACGTGGTTTCCACGGATTCTGAAGCCACAGATCTCGTTCCGGGAAACTATGAGCTGGTAGTGACCAATGCCATGGGCAATTGCAGTGATACCATGTTGTTCAATATCCCGCTGCTCAATGTGCCTCAAGTGAGTATTACCGGAGTATGGCCCGAGCATTGTGGTCAGCTCAATGGAAGCGCATCACTGTCGGTGGTAGGGGGTACCTCCCCGTACATTATCCACTGGTTTCCAGTAAACAATCCCGGAGATACCATTGCCCAGGGAGCCAATGCCACACAGATGCCGGCCGGAACCTACCTCGTACAGGTGTACAATCAGGACGGAACCTGCATGCAGCAGTTGTTTGTAACCATACCTGCCATCCGGGAACCCAATATTCAGGCTATCAACCTGATCAACGCAGACTGTGAACTGGGCAACGGAGCCATTATAGTTGCCGTTTCCGGTGGTGGCGGCCCTTATCAGTTTACCTGGTACAATACTACACATCCGGATATTCCTATATCTTCAGATTCCATTTTACAGAATGTTGTGGCCGGCACCTACACTGTGGAAGTTTCGAATGCCAATGGTCAGTGTACTCAGACCGCAACGTTTACAGTTCAGAATTCCGGTGGACCGCAACTGGGCAGCCTGCAGGCTGTTGCTTCAGGTTGTGGACTCAGCAACGGGTCGGCATCGGTCACTCTCAGCGGTGGCAATGCGCCCTATATCACTACCTGGATCAATCCGGCCAATGGAGATACACTGGGAACCGGCACATCAGTGGACGACCTGGCACCGGGAACTTATTACCTGGTTGCAGCCAATGCCGATAGTTCCTGTTCATTTCTTACCGGCTTTACCATTGTCGAAACGGGAAGCGTGGTGATTGACAGTATTATTACCAATCCCGCCGGCTGTGACAGTGACGGTGGGTTTGCCTCGGTAGTGTTTTTTGGCGACAGTGCAAATTATATTATCGAGTGGACCAACATGGCCAATCCCGGTGTGGTGATCTCTACAGACACCACCGCCACCAACCTAAGGGCAGGCACTTACCTGCTGACCATAAGTAATCTGGATGGGAGTTGTCCCACCACTGCTCAGGTGGTGATACCTACTTCCACCAATCTGCAACCTGTTTATCCCTTTGTGTTTAATACCACCTGTGGTCGCAGCAACGGCAGAGCATCCGTGGTGCCCATTGGCGGAACTGAGCCGTTACAGTACCTGTGGACAGCCTCCGACGGCAGAATACTGAGCATTGATTCGGTGGTTACCGATCTGCCGCATGGTTCCGGTTACCTGCTTACAGTAACCGATGCAGCCGGATGTATCTACGCCTACTATTTTGACATTGAAGACAGTTTCGGGCCCATGTTTGATCTCAGTCCGGACACAGTGATCATGGCAGGCGGCAGTGCAATACTGGAGGCAACCAATTTCAACACTCAGAATTACAGTATTTCATGGTCGCCCACAATTAATCTGAGCTGCAATACCTGTGAAACGGTGGTGGCCACTCCAACATTCACAATCACCTATGCTCTGACCATGGTTGATAGCAACAACTGTTCATTCACCGACACGGTGATGGTGACGGTTGAAGGAGTAGAGGAGGGCGTATACCTCCCTACCGCATTTACACCTAATAACGACGGGTTGAATGACCGGCTGAAAATCAATGGTGTGGGAGTATTACGCATCGATGACTGGAGTATATATTCCAAATCAGGGGCATTGATATATCAGGTGCGCAATGTACCCGTTATTAACGACGATGTATATGACAATATAGCCTGGGACGGCCGTGTTAACGGCAGTTTTGTAGAGCCGGGTTCGTATGTTTACACCATCAGTGTAACTTTCGAAAGCAACCGGACCGGATATAAAAGCGGAAGTTTTACACTGATAAGATAGTATTACAAGCATGAGATATAATTCAGTATACTTTTTATTTTTTGGGATAACTCTTTGTTGTGCGTTTGGCCTTAAGGCCCAGGACGCTCATTTGTCCCAGTTTTATGCAGCACCTATCATGCTCAATCCCGGCCTGACGGGCAATTTTGACGGGTCATACCGGCTGGCTGCCGTTTACCGCGATCAGTGGCGAAGTGTGATGGATCATCCCTTCAGAACCTTTGCCGCATCATTTGATATGCGACAGCGGCTTTCACGGCGTTCGCAAACACCTGATATGTTGGGTTTTGGCGTGGCTTTCCTAGCTGACCGTGCAGATCATTCCCGGTTTTCCACTACCTCGGTTTTGCTTTCAGGGGCTTTCCACAAAGCACTGAATACACGAGGCACTAATTATCTGAGCTTCGGTATTGCAGGCGGTATTAATCAGCGCGGCCTGATCTACGACAATCTGGTGTTTAATGACCAGTTTAACGGAGTTGACGGGTATACTGATCCCAGTTCAGAAAATTTACCCAACAACAGCGTGGTCGTACCCGATTTTGGTGCCGGTGTGTTCTGGAACGTTATGCCTACACCCGAAGCCTCTTACCACCTGGGTTTTTCTGTACAGCATTTTCATCAGCCCAATATCAGTTTTTACGGTGAAAGCAGCACAGAAATACCGCTGTACATGAAGATCAATGCTCAGGCCGGAGCCCAGTGGCAGGTTACCCGTGGCTTTCACCTCATCCCTCGCCTTTTGGCTAGCTGGCAAGGTCCCTATATGGAATACGTGGCAGGAATCAACGGCCGATTCAGTTTGGGCGAGTTTAATGAGCACGGCTTGTATCTGGGGGTGTGGTCACGGCCTGTCCATGCTTTCAGTGGTTTGTTTGACGTGGATGCTGTAATCTACATGGCCGGTATTGAGCTTGGAGCACTAAATATTGGACTGAGTTATGATATGAACGTAAGCGGCCTGGCACGAGCCAGCAGCGGCTTTGGAGCATTTGAAGTATCGGTGATCTATATGGGCGATTACAGCAATGAGTCGGTCATGTGCCCCCGGTTTTAACATTTTGTCATATTGACGACAATTGAGTATGATTTCCGCTGAAAGTTGGCAATATCTTTCATTATCGAAAATTCTGACACAAAAAGGAAGGCGGATTTTTATACCTTTACCATACCAAATTTTTAATAGGTAATCACATTGCTATGAGTAAATATTTACTGTTTTTTGCATTCATGTTCATTACAGGAATTATAGTCGGGCAAGCTCCGGTCAATAACACCTGTGTATTTGCTACATCCGTATTACTTGATGAGTGCTCGCAGCCTGGAGAGTTTACCACTTTGAACTCAACGGTTTCAGTGATCACTGCCAACGGACAACCTTCCATACCCTCCTGCTGGCAGCAATCTGCCGGTGACGTTTGGTTCGTGGTGAACATTCCCATTGAGTTTGCAGACTCTGTGGTTGCCATCGATTTTTCGATCAACGCCGATATGTCTGATCCGGATCATATTCTTTACCCGCAAGTGGGTGTGTATGCATTCCCTGACCCCACGGTGGAATGTACTTCCAACAATGCACTGCAGCTCATTTATTGCGAGTCGGCAGAGCCCGGGCAAAACAGTTTGAATTTTTTCATCGACATAGCGGAATTTGGAGGAGCAAGCTTGTTCTATATTCGCGTTTCATCCATTTTTACGACTGCGTCTGATTTTCCCACACCCGGCATGTGCAGCGGTGTTCCCTGCGGAGATTTCCAGATATGCATCAACTCGGTGATCGTACCAGAGAATGAGGATTGCCACAATGCTGCTGAAATTGCCATTGGCGATTGTACACCTGCGGGTGCTTACTCCACCGCGGGTTCTTCTCCTTCATCAGTAGTGATTGACAACGTGGTGACTGATCCGGGTTGCTGGGATGACACTTCCGGTGATGTTTGGTTTACTTTTGAAACGCCGGAATTCTGGTCTGATTCTGTATTGCTTTATGAATTCGTTATCCAGGGTGACATGATGTCGATTCCTACCAACGCTATTCAGCCTCAGTTTGCATTATACAGAATGGCTGATACACTGGGCACTTGTGATGATAATGGCCTCGAACTAGTACTTTGCGGACAGGCAGGTGCCGGAGAAACTTCGCTCATTACGTCTATTTTTGGAACAGAATTAGAGCTCTCGTCTACGTATTATATTCGAGTTGGATCAGTTCAAGCAGCTGGTGACACACTAGGTTATTGTCAGGGTGGCAATTGTGGTGATTTTACGCTTTGTATTAACTCATATCCTTATGTTGACGGCCCGGCTAATGATGAGTGTTCCAGTGCCATAGTATTGATACCCGATAACTGTCCGCAGAACGTGTACAGCATGTTTGGTTCCACCAACGACTTGTTTGGCAGTGAGAACTGCGGTGTGGAATCAGGCGGGGATGTCTGGTTTTCATTCAGTACACCGCCTACATGGGGTGACTCCATTCTGGCTTATGAATTACTGATCACTCCGGTAGGGCAGATGATACCCACCATATCGCTTTTTGAGTTTGACGGCACCGGTTCATCTTGTACCGAAACCGGATTTGAGCTCATCAGCTGTGCTTCCATGGAAACCGCCGAACCATTTCTGTTGGTCTACAATGTTAATGATCTGCAGAATTCTACCACTTACTTTATACGGCTCAGTACAGAGGCCAGTGCCATTGATTCCCTGGGCTTGTGTCTGGGAGCCAATTGCGGTACATATCAGATATGTCTCACCATTGTTCCCGATTATCCGGAACCGGCCAACAATGATTGTGCCGGTGCTTTTGAGTTGGAATGGGAGGAGTGTGGCCCAAACAATATTTTCACATCACTGGGTTCATCACCATCTTCCATTAGTGCTCCTGCCTGTTGGGACGACAGTGCCGGAGATGTGTGGTTTACTTTCGAAACTCCATTAGAATGGGATGGTGAGCAAGATGTGATTGGGTACAAATTTAACCTGGCAGCCATCGATCCGAATATCAGTCATGCCATGTTTGCACAGTTTGCCCTGTACAAATACACGGGCCCCGGTGATTGCTCAGATTCCACCCTCGAATTGATCCATTGTGATCAGGCTAACGGAGCCGGTAGCACACTGCAGGTTGAGCTCGATCTGGAAGATCTCGATATGTCTTCTATGTATTATCTGCGTATCGGATCGGTATTACCTGAACCCATTGGACTTGATTCAGTTGGGCATTGCGTTGGCGCACATTGTGGTGACTTTTTACTTTGTATCGAAACTATTCTGGATTGTATCCCGGTAGAAAACAACAATTGCCCGCAGTCGATTACCGTGCCTTTTGATTTCTGTTCAGACTTGAATGAGTACACCACGTATTGTTCAACACCTTCAACTATATGGAACATTCCCGAATTCAATAATCCTGATTGCTGGGATGATTTTTCCGGTGACGTTTGGTTCCTGTTTTTTGCTCCTTCTCAGTGGCCGGAAGGTATGGATGCCCTTGAAATCAAAGTGTCAGGAAACGACTCACTGGGCAATGCCATACTCAATCCGCAGGTTGCCCTCTACAGAGTTTTGGGTTTCCCTTGTGGAATGAATAACCTCCTAGAACTTGATTGTGGTCAGGCTCAGTTGGGAAGCAATGAAGTTTCATTGATCATCGACCCGAACTCCCTGGATATTTCTACGCCGTATTACATACGGGTGGCTTCCACTGAGATCAATTTCGAATCTTTTGACGGTGATTTTCAGCTTTGTGTAAGGCCGTACTTTGAACCACCCGGAACGGATTGTGATAATCCTTACACGATTCCGGGTATACCATTTTCACATATAGCCTCTACGGAAGATACAGAGAATGCTACAACCGTTTCTCCTTGTCCCAACGACACCTATCTGCAGAGTAATGACTTTTTCTATGAACTCGTAGTTCAGGATTCGCTGTGTCTGGAGATCCGCGTAGTGGGTGATCCTTTTACCGGAGTTTATGTGTTTAATGGATGCCCTTATGAGCCCGGTTCAACCTGTGTTCAAAACTTTGGCGTACCTGCAGGTAATCCGACACTGCATTTTGTTCAACTCTTTAACCCCGGCACATATTATATAGTAGTTTCATCCACCAATGCCACACCATTCACTGAATTCACCATTGATATTACTGAGGCAGACTGCAGCCTTGAGCCAGGTCCCATTGATGTAACCTGTGTGCAGGATGGTACTGAACTGGCGTATTACATTGCCAAAGACTCCAATATAATTTCGGATATCTACTTCCATTGCCCTCCTTGTGCTGCCGGTATTTTTACCTCCCCTAACATCACAAATTTTGATATCAAGGAAGGTATTGTGATGACTTCAGGACTGGCAGAAAGTGCAGAAGGGCCCAATAACACAACCGCCGTGGTGTCCACATCACACTCTCCATGGGGAGGTGACGATGATCTTTCTGCATACTCTAATCGCCCCACAAGGGATGCATGTATTCTGGAATTTGACGTGTATGCACATACCAATCTTCTATCTTTTAACTACATTTTTGGCTCTGAAGAATACCCCAACTGGTCAAGCCCCACATCTGCGTATAATGATGCCTTTGCATTCTTTATCAGTGGACCCGGAATTGACGGATTGAAGAACATGGCATTGATTAAGAATATTGATCATCCCAGTTTTGCTGTAGATTCAATGATCGGGGTGGCTATTAGCCACACTAGTCAATATGTAAACACATTATACTGGATCAATAACATGCCTAACCCACCATTTACCAATGTCAATGGTGTTCCTCCCGGCCCCGGCCCCGGACCTCTAGCCGGCACAGCGGTAGAATATAATGGCTATACCGTTACTTTGGTGGCAGAATCTACAGTTATACCGTGTCAGACCTACCGACTTAAATTAGTCATAGCTGACGGTTCTGACCACATTCTCGATTCCGGCGTGTTTATCGAAGCCAATAGTGTAACTACAGGACTTGGTGACTTTGATATTGTACTGGATGAACCTGATTTAGGTGGTGTGCTGGCCGGATGTGCCAATGCCATGCTGAATATTGCACTTCCGCAACCTGCAGAAGATACCATATATTACAGGTTGGATTTTAGCTGCGGTGAAGCCATCAATGGTGTTCATTTTGAGTATATCAACGATACCATTATTTTCTACCCCGGAGAGATGTTGATTGAAATTCCCATTATCACCATTCCTGTTACTGATCCTACTGATTGCTGGTTAGATCCCCTTGATTTTTGTATTGAAATTCTACAGGATTCAGCTTTGGCCAACAACAGTAATTGTTTTGGAAGCATTGGTATCATCAACTTTGACCTTTTCTGTGATTTCGAACTTGAAGTTGGTCCGCTGAGTTCCATCACATGTGATGGCAGCCCGATACAACTTGTTGCAACCGGTGCTCTGGAGTACGAGTGGGCTCCTCAGGTCGGACTAAGCAATGCATACATAGCTAATCCTATTGCTTCCCCCGGCGAATCAACAACATACATTGTAGGCGGTACTATCGGCCAGTGTACGAAGTACGATTCGGTGTATATTGAGGTGGTGAACACCGGATTCATGATCGACAATCCCATTCCGCAGTGGATTTGTCGCTATGACTCAGTTCAGCTCAATGCCAGTACATTACTGCCCGATGCTGTGATCACATGGTCACCCAATACCAATATTTCAGATGTCAACGTACCCAACCCAACGGTATGGCCTTTAACCAACACGGTTTACACCGCTACTTTAACATACGAGTCATGTACGGAAGTGTTGTCCATACCGGTGAATGTAGACCCGTTTGAAATTCCTACAGTAATACCTGATGATACTATATGCCAGGGTACTTCCATACAACTGGCCACTATGAACGTTCCGGCTATCAGTATTTATCAGTGGACACCAACCACCGGACTGAACAACCCGAACAGCCCTACGCCTATAGCCACTCCTACTGAAACCACAACCTATATGCTGGTGACCACTTCGCCTATTACACAAGCCTGTAAGGATACGCAGTATGTAACCATTACGGTAGTGGAGATTTTCCTCGATCTGGATAATGAGCTCAAATACATTTGTAAAGGCGATCAGATTCAACTGAATGCATTGACCAATACCGGTGGCTTTGGTCTTACATGGACACCTGCCAATACACTTTCATGTAGCTCCGGCTGTGAGAATCCTATTGCTTCGCCTACGGTAACCACTACGTATACGGCTACCCTCCAGGTAGGTACATGTATTACTTCGGATCAGGTTACCGTAAGGGTTGATTCACTGCCTAATTCCAATGTCATACTAGATTCGATTATATGTGAAAACAACACCCCCGCATTTTTGATCATGAGTTATACGATATATACGCCCATCAGCCTGTATCCTGACATAGAGTTTGAATGGACACCTCCGCCAAATCCACCAGGGTTGTTGTACATTGGTAATTCTACGCCGGAAAGCGGTAATATCATTGTGCTGATCAGTGAAACCACCCAGTTTATCAGGTGTATGACCAATAATGCATGTTTCAAATGTGACACGATCAATGTTGAAATCAAACCCCAGGCATTTGTGGATATCGTGCAATCTGATACCAGTATATGTGTCGGGGGAGAAGTTCAATTGAATGCTATTGTACAGCCTGAAGGTGAGTATGGCTTCTCATGGAGTCCGCCGGACGGGCTTAGCTGTGTGGATTGTCCTGATCCTGTCGCTTCTCCGCTTGTAACTACCACGTATACTGTAACCAGTGGTTATACAGATTGCTTTGACCAGGCATCTATCACCATAACTGTGGGAAGCCCGGATGTGGATTTGATCAGCGATACCCTGATCTGTGCCGGGCAATCCGTTCAAATTGGCCTTGCACACAGTGAAGCCACAACGTATAGCTGGACTACAAGTACCGGTGAGGTGGTACCTCCCATTGGCGATCCGGAAGTTACACCTCCGGTAACTACCACTTACATACTAACAGCCTATGTGGGTGATTGTGAAGTGGTTGATTCTGTGACCGTGTTTGTAGCTGCAGCACCTGTAATTGAGCTCTCGGCCAATGCCAGTGAATTTTGCAGTGGAGAGACCATAGAACTTTCGGTTCAAAGCTCAGAAAGTACGAGCATTACATGGTCAGGACCAAACCTCAATCAAACTTCGGGGCCCAATGTGACGGCTAATGCTTTACAACAAGGTACCTACACTTACAGTGTGCTGGTGAGCAATCAGGGTTGTAACACAAGTGCAGAAATTACCGTTGAAGTGTTTGAAGAACCCGGACTAGACATTAACGATGACACTGCAATTTGCCCCGGACAAACCGTTGTACTGGGTAATGTTCACGATCCCAATGCAACCTACACCTGGACTACCAATACCGGTGAAACTGTTCCTGCTGTAGGCAATCCGGAGGTGTCTCCTGCGGTAACCACCACCTATACTGTTGTAGCCGTTAATGGTGCCTGTGAACTGACCGATGAGATCACCGTTACCGTTAACCCGTTGACACTGGATCTGGATGAGAGCACATTTATTTGTGCAGGTGAAAGCGTAAACCTGAATGCTACCGGAGTTAATGGTAACACCTGGCAATGGGAGCCTGCAGATGGACTTAGCTGCACTGATTGCCCTAACCCTGTGGCTACACCAACTCAAACTACCATTTACACAGTCACATATTCACTGGATGGTGAGTGTGTTATAACCGATGAAATTACTGTGGTGGTCGGAAGTAACTTCCTGGTGGAGATTCTGCCTGATACTATTGTAAATCAAGGCTCTCAGGTGCAGTTGTCGTCAGTGGTCACTCCGCTCGACGGTTCGGTACTGGGTAACCTGACTTACAATTGGGATCCCGTTGACGGACTGAGCTGTTTTGACTGCCCCAATCCTTTAGCTACACCGAATGAGACCACCTCATACATTCTAACGGTTTCTTCAGACTTCGGATGCCATGGTACTTCGAATACAATAACCATAGTGGTTGACATGCCACTGTATAGTATTCCCAATGCCTTTACCCCGGATGGCGATGATATCAATGACAGGTTTACCATCTATTTCTCCGAAGGATCCAACGTGCTCATACGCAACTTCAGGGTGTTCAACCGCTGGGGTAAGCTGATTTTTGACAATCCTTCACTTCAGGGATGGGATGGCCGCTACAACGGTGAACTGGTTCCTCAGGATGTTTATATCTACATCATTGAGCTGCAGCGTGCCGACGGCACCATTGAAATACTGAAAGGCGATGTTACTTTGCTGAGGTAATCGATTGAATGATATTCCTATTTTAATCGAAGGCCGGGATTCTGTTTTGCAGAGTTTCGGCCTTTTTTAATCCTGACCCGGCCAATGAATGCTTCAACTTTTTTATTGCTTTTGGTTTTTACTGTTTTCAGCGTGCAATGGCTGACTGGCCAGGTACACGTAATAAATACTTTTGGGAATGTTTACACTCCTTCCCACATAACTATTGCACCGGGCGATACAGTATTGTTCCAGCTTTCTGTGGCTCATGATGCCCTGGAAGTATCTCAGCAAACTTACCAGGCCAATGGTGTTACTCCGCTGCCCGGCGGATTCAGTGTGCCTTTGGGGGGCGGACAAGTGATTTTTGATCAGCCCGGGGTTCACTATTTTGTTTGCACACCGCATGCTCATTTGGGCATGAAAGGTACTGTTACCGTGGAAGAAGCTACAAGCGTAAACGACATACAGGCTCAGAACGACTTTAGCATTGAGCCCAATCCTGCAGAAAACGTAATCAGCCTCCAGTATTCAAATCAACTGGATGGCAGGGTTAATGTGGCCATTTATGATTTAAACGGTCGCTATACCGGAGTAAGTTTCGGTTTTGAAGCGGGAGAGGCTGCTTTGTTCAGGGAGCTCGATATCAGTTATCTTCCTGCAGGAGTATTTTTTGTCCGGGTACAATGCCCACAAAGAGTTATGTATAAAAAGTTTGTAAAACAATAGCACCTGATTGTTTCCCATATTGCTGATTTTATGCTTTTTCTGTGACGAAAGTTACCATCTGCTGATTGTATAATTGCATACTTTTGCAGGGATTTTTGGCTAACTTACTGACTTTTAGGATATGTGGAAGACATACTTCCCGGTAATTGACTGGCTTCCTTCTTATGGGAAGGCCGATTTAAAGGGCGACCTTTCTGCCGGTCTTACTGTGGGAGTAATGCTGATTCCACAGGGGATGGCCTATGCCATGATTGCCGGGCTTCCGCCCATTCACGGACTGTATGCATCCACTGTTCCCCTGATCATTTATGGACTGATGGGGACTTCCCGGCAGTTGGCAGTAGGACCCGTGGCCATGATTTCACTGCTTACCGCTGCCGGTATTGGAATGCTGGCAGAGGCTGACACCGGAACTTACATCATGCTTGCTGCCGTACTTGCACTGATGGTAGGAGCTTTGCAGTGGCTGATGGGCATGCTGCGGCTGGGCTTTGTGATCAATTTTTTGTCTCATCCCGTTGTTAGCGGATTTACCAGTGCAGCAGCCATCATTATTGCGCTGAGTCAGCTAAGACATATATTAGGCATCACCGCAACATCATCCTATAAAGTGTTCAGAATCCTGGAGGACGTTTTCCGCAATGCGGTAGATATTAATCCCGTGGCTGTTCTGGTGGCTATATTCGGCATTGTTATCATCAAGTTCAGCGGGCGCTTGCGAAAAGGATTACCCGGCCCGCTTGTGGCTGTTGTTTTAGGCATTCCCGCCGGCTGGTTTCTGGTCCGCGAAGGATTTTCACTGAGTGTTGTGGGGGAGGTGCCTTCCGGAATTCCGGCATTGATTGTACCGGACCTGAATGTGAATATTATCTACAAGCTGTTTCCGGTAGCTCTGGTAATTACCATGGTGGGCTTTATGGAAAGCATGGCCGTGGCCAATGCCATCCAGGCCCGCCACAAGAGTTATCGTATCGATCCCAATCAGGAATTGCGCGCATTGGGCATGGCCAATGCCGGCACTTCATTGTTTCAGGGCTTTCCGGTTACTGGCGGGTTTTCGAGAACAGCCGTCAATGATCAATCGGGCGCTAAAACCGGTGCTGCATCCGTGTTTTCTGCAATCTTTATGATCCTGACACTGCTGTTGCTGACCTCCTGGTTCTACTACCTACCCAATGCAATTCTGGCGGCAGTTATTGTGGTAGCTGTTGCCGGCCTGGTGAATGTAAGCCTGCCCATGCGACTCTGGAATACAGACCGCAATGACTTTTACATGCTGATGGCTACATTTTTAGCCACCCTGCTTATTGGCATTGAGGAGGGCATTCTGGTTGGAGTAATACTGTCCATTCTCGTGGTGGTTTACCGCACTACGCGCCCTCACTATGCCGTGCTGGGCAGGGTGCCGGGCACCAGCATTTACCGCAACGTAAGCCGCTTTGATGGGCTCGAAATTCCCAAAAACATTCTCATTATAAGATTTGATGCCGACCTCTACTATGCCAATATTCAGTATTTCAAGCAAATGCTTGATCGCGAAGTACACAACCGCATGGGCGAAATCCGGGCTATAGTAATTAATGCCGAAAGCATCAGCTCACTGGACAGTACGGCCATCCATGCTCTGGAAGACATTTATGGCGAATACCGCGCCAAAGGGATCAGGCTCGTGTTTTCCAATGTCAAAGGCCCGGTAAGGGATGTCATGGCCCGCAGCGAATGGATCAGCAAAATGGGCGACGACTGCTTCCACCTGAGCACCCATGAAGCTGTTACGGCACTGGATTGCCCCACGGATCAGTTGCCGGTAGCCAGGTTTAAACCCTTTACCTTGCAAACGGATTTTAAGCCGGTGAAATAATGGGTCAGTGCCGGACTATTCGTTCTCTTAAGTTTTATTGTTTGGGATATCTTTTTGTGGGCCGGCCTATGGCCGGCATTTCATGAAATCTGCATCCAATGAAAACAAAAAAAGGCTGTCATACTAGATGACAGCCCTTTCAATTCAACCGTTAAGCAGGTTGGAAAAAACGATTATTGAACGTCCCACCACATTCTGGTGTTCAGGTCTTCTGCACTGGTAAGCCCCTGGCGACTAACTGCTTCGTTAACATTGGCACCGTTGAGCTGTTGCTCCCTGATAGGGTAGGGGAATCTAACCGGAATATCAGTTCCCAGCAAAATGCCACCCACCGGCTGCTGCAGCACCCCAAAGTCAAGTCTGCGCCATTCAGCCCAGCCTTCAAAACCCTGCATGTACAGTGAAAGCCACTTTTGAACTCCTATGCTGGTTCTCCAGTCAGAGACGTCATAGGCTACACTGCTTTGAGCCAGGTAATCAGCTATGGCCTGGGCATCGGTAATACCCCAGCGGTTCATGGAAGCTGTGATGGCTGCATTGTAGTAGTCAGCAGCACTGCCCGAAATAAAACCACGCTGAACGGCTTCAGCCAGGATGAAAAGCACTTCGGAGTATTCCATGATCACGGCCGGTGCAGTTGCTGCCAAAATTTTTGTAGCATTGGCAGCACCGGCAGGCTGGCTCACATCTTCAGTTGGTGTGGCAAGTGCTTCGGCATCGACCATACCATAAGGCATGCCCACGTACTCGTTGCTCGTAATCGCCCTGTCGGCAAATTCCCCAATCCTTGGGTCGTTGAGATCTAGCATCACATCGATCAGGGTGTTACTCACGGCAAAGTCACGCCGTGCAGCATTGAAACGATCATCGTAATAACGGTTTTGGTTAGGAGGGGAAGACAAGTAGTTAAAATGTGCATTGTCAGAATTACCTGTAAAGTGAATACCGCTGTTTACCACTTGCTGTATGGCAGCCTGAGCTTCTGCAGGCTTTACATCAGACATACGCATGGCCACTCTGAGTTTCAGGCTGTTGCCCAGTTTTTGCCATCTGTCCATGTTGCCATTGTAGATAACATCACCGGAAGTAAAACCCGGTGCAGTGGGGTCAATCTGATCCACTGCAGCACTCAGTTCTGATAACAGGCCTGCATAAACAGCTTCCTGGCTGTCGAATCGCGGAGATGAATTTTCAGTACCCAGCGTAGCCTCACTGAAAGGGATATCACCCCAGATGTCGGTGGCAGTGTGGAGAGTCCAGGCCTTAAGAATGCGTGCTACGGCAATCTGGTTGTTGGCCTGAGCAGCAAGCTGCCCGGTATAGCCGTCATCCAGCCTTTGCTGATTGATATTGATCACCTCCTGTAAATTGTTCAGCCCTGAAGCAAACAGGAAAGTCCACACATTATTGGTTACATCTATTCTGAACCGGTAACGGCTCTCATCGGTATATTCATTCTGGGCCCAGTATTGGCTAAGTAGCAAGCTCATGCGGCCACCGGCCCACTGGTTCCAGGTTTCATCCATCAGGCGTTTCTGAGCAAAAGTCATGATAAACTCAGGCTGTACGGATGTAGGTTGGTTAGGGTTGGTATTGATTTCCTCAAAGTCCCTTGTACAGGTAATAAAGAGGGTTCCAACCATCAACCAAAAGAGTATTTTAAAAGCTTTTGTCATGATTTCTATATTTTGGTTTAAAATTGGAAATTCAGGTTAACACCCACGGTACGGGTTGGAGCGAATGCACCTCCCTCAAGGCCCTGTACATTGGAAGCACTTGTAGTTTGCTGTGGGTCGATATTAGGAACGCCACTGTAAAGAATGGCGAGATTTCTTCCTACCAAAGCTACGCTGAGGCTGGTAAAAGGAAGATTATCCAACTGACTTCTGGAAAAATTGTAGGCAAGCTGAACTTCGCGAAGTTTGATGAAGCTGGCATCGTAAATATCAGCCATGCTGATATTAAATCCGCCATTGAGAAAAAAGTGAGCTTCCGCATCGATAGCAACATCATTGGGAGTACCATCTTGCTTTACACCTTCTACGATAATACCATCTTCTCTGATTCCGTTTTCAGCGGTTTCCTTAAGCAGACCTGAGTATTTACCCCACTGATTGGTGAGTGAGTAAACGGCACCTCCCTTCTGGAAATCAAAAAGGACACTGGCAGTGAAGTTGCCGAATCTGAATGTATTGCTCAGGCCACCGGTATAGTCAGCCATAGTTGAAGCCAAAGGCTGCGTGGTAGGTGAACGCAAATAGAATCCATTATCACCTACAATCTTATTACCTGCATCGTCGTAAACATAGTCATAACCTTCGAGCATACCATAAGGCTCGCCTTCAGCAGCTACTACAGCAGCACCAAACAAACTTGTAAAGCGAAGAATGCTGATGCCAAATTCCGGAGCAAGTTCTACAACCTCATTCCAGTTTCTGGAAAAATTAAGACCAAGATCCCAGGAGAAACTAGGTGTAGATACAGGTGTGAGATACAACATGGCCTCAATACCTTTGTTGGTAACCAAACCGGCATTGATGAAACGAGAGGTATAGCCTGATGATGCAGAAACATCAACCGGGATAATCTGATTTTTGGTCGACATATCATAGTAGGTGATATCAATTCCTATACGGTTCACCAAAAACCTGAAGTCTCCACCAATTTCAAACGAGTTAGTCTGCTCAGGAAGAAGATCCGGATTATTGAGCCTAAGCGGTACATTGTAAACCGGGAAACTGCCGAAATTCTGATTGGGCTGATAAGTAATTCCAGTTGAATATGGTTCTGCATCATTTCCTACCATGGCCCATCCTGCACGCAATTTTCCGTAAGAAAATGTGCGGTTGTTTTGCAATGCCGGCAACTCGGTAAATACAAAACTTGATGATACGGAGGGATACATGTAAGAATTGTTGCCCTGGGGCAGAGTGCTGGTCCAGTCATTACGCAGTGTAGCATCAAGGTATACCATACCTCTCCAGCCAAATGAAGCACTGGCAAAAACTGAATTAATTCTCCTTTCCTCTTCGTAGTCGATAATATTAACTGCCCCGGCCGAGTTAGCAAGGCTGTAAAATCCGGCAATGTTCAAACCACCTTGAGTTGTTCCCTGATTTAGTTCTTTAGTCTGCTGCATCATGTTTCCTCCTACAATGGCATCCAAAGTAAGGTCATCAGAAAGCTCGCGAGAAATATTGAACATGAGCTCTTGATTGTTTTCCTGCACTTGCCATACAGCCTCGCGATACATTGGTACACCCACACCACCTACAGCTATCCTCTCCTGACGACGATCGGTATACAGGTCAGTTTTTACACTACCAGTTACACTAATCCAGTCTGCAATGTCATACTGCAAAGAAGCATTACCGAAGAAACGCTCTCTGCCGTCATTCTGAACATTTTCGTAGCGGGTCCAATAAGGGTTGTCAAAATACTGTGGATTGGGGTTGGTAGCTGATATCCTGTTCCAGGTACGCTGTGAACCATCGGGGTTTTTGTAGTTTTTAAGGCGTTCAAAATCAAGCTGACGCTGCCACCATTGATTAAAACCCTGGAAAACATTTTCACCGTTATAACCGGTACCGCTTCTGCCAAGAGTAGAACTTTTTACATAATTGGCACCTACCATTACACGGAAATTGTCCGTCATGTTTTGAGTGGCATTCAAGCTAAGGTTAGTTCTTTCCAACTTGGAATTGGGCAGTACGCCGGTTTGATTTAGATTGGTAAAAGAGAATCGGAATGTACTCCGATCTGTAGCTCCTGTTAGGGCAAAATTGTTATTATACGCTACGCCTGTCTCAAAAAACTTATCGATGTCGTTAGGTGTTGGAACCAATGGACGAGACTGAAGGTAGTTTTCGGTATCCCAATCATCAAATGAGTCCCAGGCTCGATACATCTGGCCTTCCATCCTTGGTCCCCAGCTACCGTCACGAGCATAAAGTGCAAAAACTTCTCCGGCATCATTTGGCGGAAGTAAAATTACGCCATATTCGTTTTGGAAATCGGGCAGAAATGCTACTCTCTCAAAGGTAACACCACTGTTAACGGATACACCAATTCCGCGACGAGCACGATCTCCGCGTTTCGTTGTAATAAGGATAACACCATTGGCTGCACGACTACCATAAAGGGCTGCCGCAGCAGGGCCTTTCAGTACGGAAATACTCTCAATGTCGTCTGGATTAATGTCCTGAATGGCATTACCGTAATCATAGCCACCCACACCTCTGGCCTGGTTATTAACCTGTCCGGTTACATTAGCCAAGCCCACATTAGTAGAAAACTGGGAATTGTCCATAGGGATACCGTCAACCACAAAAAGTGGTTGATTTTGGCCGGTAACTGAACCTACTCCACGCATGAGTACACGTGAGGACCCACCAAGGTTGTTGCCACTGCCCATCACCTGAACACCGGCTACACGGCCTGAAAGCTGGTTAACAATGTTGGTTTCTCTGGCTCTGACCAAGTCATCGCCGGAAACTTCCTGTACGGCATAGCCCAGTGATTTTTCACTTCGTGTAATACCGAGTGCTGTTACTACGGCCTCACTCAGCGTTACACCTTCCTGCATCACCACTTCAAAATAACCTCCGGCGCCTATATTCAGCTCCAGAGTTTGGAAGCCGGTATAAGTAATAACAAGTACGTTTTGGTCGTCGGGTACTGTAAGTGAAAACTTGCCGTCAAAATCGGTGACGGTACCCGTACTGGTTCCTTTAACCATGACATTGGCCCCGATAAGCGGCTCACCGGTATTGTCGGTGATCAGCCCTTCAACGGCCTTTTGTGCAAACAATGAGCCTGCACTCAGGAATAAAAGGAACATCAAAAGTTTAGTTCTTTTCATAATCTGATGTTTTGTTC
>JBJHCA010000049.1:0-24829 GCA_050485785.1 Saprospiraceae bacterium
TCAAAGGTTTGGATCTGTGGGAAATCCGATTCTGACTTTAAAAACTCCCGATTGATCCAGTCCTGATGTTTTCCTTTACCGTTGATATGAGGAGGTATGGAGGGTTCATCGACTTTGCCAATCCATGGATCACCTTCCTGCCCCCGAAAGCATTGCCAGCTGGTATAGCGGTTGTGATAGGTGGCACCACCGTCTTCGAGATAGTGATAATGATCGGTAATCAGGTGCGTGGAAACGCCCGCATCGCCAAGCATTTGCGGGACGGATTCATCGTAAGGTTGTAAGGGTGACCACGCGGAGTGAAGGAAGTTCGGGCGGCCGGTGTGAAAATCTCTGCGGGCCGGCATGCAGGGCATTGAGCACACATAAGCTTGGTCAAAAACCGTTGTAAGTTTTGACAGTCGCGCAAAGTTTGGAAAATCAGTTTCATTTCCGCCGTAGCCGGGTAAGCTATGCCGGTTGAGAGAATCTGCAGGGCAGGCCAAAACAAATGACCATGCCGCCAGCCACAAGAGCGATATCAGGCTAAAATTCCGGAAATCGGCACCACAAAGAGTCATCCAAAAAAATATACCTTACAGAAAGGCACAATATAAAAAAAAAAGGAGCCCTGTACAACTACAGAGCCCCGGAACGTCACACGAAATATATATACACGTAGGCTTAGTTCCTAATCCACAGATTTGTGTAAGAAGTTATTGTTTTTATTCAGTCTTGGCTGATCTTCAGTATCTACTGCCCAGTCGGACATGCGGTTATCCGCTGAAAAGTCCTCCTCGGCAAAGTCGGGATTGCGCCGTTTGTATGCCGGCTCACTTTCCATATGGTTCACTGTTTCCTGGTTATTGAGCTTCATCCCCAAGGTAGAAAGACCCTTCAGTTGGTTTTTGCGTTGCATCACCGGAGGTTCAGCTTTAGGTGTGCTTACCGGCCCGGGTTTGATTACCATCGGAGCATGGGACTCAACATTGTTTTTGGGCAAGGACTGAACAGTTTCGGGCTTGTTCCTCTTTTTGCTCAAGTCAAGGTTCACCGGACCATTATGCGTATAGCGATAAGGTTTAGCATCGGCGTCGGCCGTGTCGTCTTCTTCAGAATCGCTCGTGATATCCTTGAGAGAATGTCCGGAAAAATCATCCTGTGACTGCGAAAACTGAACAGTTTCATGCTTTTCTTCCTCGTAATCGGGTTCGAGGGGTATCCGCACCGGTTTATCGTTCATTCTTTCCTGGTGGTCATTCTGCTGCAATGATCTTTGCTCAAAACCGGTGGCAATAAGGGTAACACATATTTTATCACCGAGGCTTTCATCAGTGCAATGGCCCCAAATCACATTGGTGTTCATGCCGGCTTCTTCCTGAACAAAGTCGGTGATGATACCGACTTCGGCCATTGACGTTTCCTTTTTGCCAGAAGTGATATTGAGCAGGATGTTCTTAGCACCAATAATGCTGTTATCTTCAAGCAGCGGTGAGGTAATGGCGTTTTTCACCGCCTGCAAAGCACGGTGGTCGCCATCCCCGATTCCGGTTCCCATGATAGCTTCCCCGTTTCCACGCATCACGGTATTCACATCTTCAAAGTCGACATTGATATATCCGGCAACGGTGATGATTTCGGCAATGCCCCGTGCTGCCATGGTGAGAATACTGTCGGCTTTTTCGAATGCCTTGGAGATGGACAGATCACCATAAGCCTCTCTGAGTTTTTCATTAGAGATCACGATAAGTGTATCCACATTCTTTTTCATTTCCTCCAGTCCGGCCAAAGCATGGTCGAGGCGTTTTTTGCCTTCGAACTTAAAAGGCATGGTTACTATACCTACCGTCAGAATGTCCAGTTCCTGGGCGGCTTTGGCGATTACCGGAGCGGCTCCGGTACCGGTCCCGCCACCAAGGCCGGCAGTTACAAAAACCATTTTGGTGGCATCGGCAAGGAATGACCGGATATCCTCCAGAGACTCTATGCATGCCTCGCGTCCAATTTCCGGACGGGAGCCGGCCCCCAGACCATCAGTCAGGGAGGGGCCCAATTGGATTTTACAGGGCACCTGGCTGCAGTCCATTGCCTGTTTATCGGTATTGCAAATAGCAAAATCGACGCCTCTGATGCCCCTTTTAAACATATTGTTTACAGCGTTGCTACCGCCGCCGCCTACGCCAATCACTTTGATGATAGCTCCCTGATTTCTAGGTAGGTTAAATTCCATGATTTGATTTTTTTCAGTTTTGATGAATGGTATATATCAACATTGAAGTTTATCTCAATTCTTTATCAGACCCGGCTCCGAAAAACTCGTTGGTGCCATTGAAAAGTTTTTCGAGCCAGCTTTTGCGTTTTCCGGCAGCAGACATTTCTACTTCGGCACCGGCAGTTTCGATGGCCTTTGCCGGCTCGGTTTCGGCTACCGTTTGGTTTTGCCTGTAATCGTGTCGTGATTCGACTTCCATACCGCGCAGCAAGAGGCCAATACCGGTTGCGAACATAGGATTGATGATTTCCTCGTCATGCCCTTGCCCCAGCAATTCGGTAGGGTAGCCCACTTTTGTGGTATACGAAGTGTGATACTCAACAAGCTTATCGATGTTTTTCAGCAGAGCCCCGCCACCGGTAAGAACAATACCACTGAGAAGCTTTTTGTCAAAACCTGAGCGTTTAACCTCCCATTCGATAATGTCAAAAATCTCTTCTACCCTGGCCTGGATAATGTATGCCAGATTTTTCTCAGAAATCTCTTTGGGATCCCTTCCTCTGATTCCGGGGATAGTGATCATGCGGTTTTCATAAACTTCTGCAGCCAGGGCTGAGCCAAACCGGTGTTTGAGCAGCTCGGCATACACCGGCAATACTTTACAGCCTTCCTTGATATCAGAGGTAATCACATTGCCCCCAAATGGAATTACAGCAGTGTGCCTCACTATACCTTCATAAAAGATTGCGAGATCAGTAGTGCCTCCGCCGATATCTACCAATGCAACTCCGGCTTCTTTTTCCTCGTTACTGAGCACGGCTACACTGGAGGCAATGGGTTCAAGATTGAGTGAGGCCACGGTAAGCCCAGCCTTTTCAACACATCTTTTGATGATATTGGATGCAGAAACCTGACCTACAATGACGTGAAAGTTTGCTTTGATGTTGGTCCCTGACCAGCCGATGGGATCAATGATGCCCTGCTCCTGATCAATGGAAAACTCCTGGGGTATCAGATGAAGGATCTCTTCACCGGGGCTTAGTGTAAGTTTATGCATATCATTAAACAGCTCCTGAATGTCCTTTTCGCGGATCACTTCATGCTTGTTTTTGCGCATGATGCTGTGCTGGTGCTGCAGGCTGCGGATATGCTGGCCCGCTATACCTACATGTACTGCCTTAAAGTGGATTCCCGAGCGGTGTTCTGCCAGTTCTACCGCTTCCCGGATTGCTGTAACGGTTTTGTCAATATTGGAAACCATCCCTCTGAGTACACCTTCGGAGGATACTTTTCCGTAACCGAGTACTTCCAGTTTGCCAAACTGGTTTAATCTGCCGGCCAGTGCACAAATTTTGGTTGTGCCAATGTCCAGTGCGGTAATGATTTTGTCTTCTATATATTCCATGGTTGCATCGATTTTCTTATGATTTTTTACAAACTACCTGACCTTCAAACCTTAAATCAATCAGGCTATAACTCCTGAAGCCTTTGCGGGTGAGCCCTTCCCTGTAAAATACTGTAAGGTTGATGAGCTTATCCTCTATCCGGTCCATACCACCCAGCAGAACCTTGTGTTTGCCAATTTTGGGAATCAGATAAATATTGGCTATGTCCTGAACGTGGATTTGCTCAATCAAACCATCAAGCAGTTCGTCCCGGCTGATCATGCGGGCCAATGCAGCCAGCTCTTTAGTGTGGTTGGCATAGTCGGCATGAACGTTACATAACTTGTCAACCCGTCCGGTGAGTACAGGAAGCCGGGCAACGGCATGATTGGGTGTTGTAAAACACAGGCCAAATTCATCGAGATATCCGTTAAAGCCTGCATCAGAAAACACGCGCAATACAGGAGTTCTTTGCTTCGCTTTGATCATCAGACGTCCTGAGGCATCCACATAGGCATCAGCAGATGCTATAGCAGACATGTTCTGTATCCACTGCTCCAGCTCATACAAATCCAGGTCAGCCAGTGAGCCGGGATGTCCAATTTTCGGAAACCTGGCGAGCAGACTTTCTCTGATATCCAGTGATGTAATCAATTCTTCAGATGGGCCGGAAACTACTTCGATATGGAACAACGCAACCTCTGACACCGATTTGAGCCGCACTGCAGAAACAAGCAGGTACAACAGCAACAGCAACAGCGAACCGATTACTGCCTTGTGCATTATATGCCGATGTGTTTTCATCATGCTGCCTTGTTTTTAATCTGTTCTACCCAGCCCGGAATACACTTGTCCAGATCGCCGGCACCAAGCACGAGAATTACGCCCGGCTTCACCCTGTCCATCAGGTTACCTGTGGCTCCGCTCAAAATCAGCTCCTTTGAATTCATGTTCATACTTTTCAGGATCAATTCGGATGACACCCCGGGAATCGGGGCTTCACGTGCCGGATAGATTTCCATTACAAAGCATGAATCGAGCTGATCAAGTGCATCGGCAAAGCCGGACGCAAAATCCCGTGTTCTGCTGTACAAATGAGGTTGAAAGATCCCGGTGATATGCTTAGAAGAGTACATTTCACGCGCAGCATGAATTGTGGCTTTAAGCTCCTCCGGATGATGAGCGTAATCGCTGATCAATATATAGGTTCCATTTTCAAAGCATTTTTCGAAGCGGCGCTTGATCCCCTTAAACGTGGATATTCCCTCACAGATGGCCGTTAACGGTACGCCCAGGGCATCTGCCACTGCAATGGCCGCTGTGGCGTTGAGCACATTGTGACGCCCGGGAAAATCCCAACTGAAAGCTGTTTCCCGTCCCAGCAGATCGAGGCTGAATTCAGTTTTTCCCGCTGATACCCGGTATTGCGTAATTACGATATCAGCATTCTCCCAACCATAGGTGTAACGCTCAATCCCCGGGGAATTGATCCTGGAGATCAGGTCATTGTTCAGGTAAATACGGCGGGTCACTTGTCTGGCAAACTCATTGTAAGATGCATCCATGGACTCACTGCTTCCATAAACATCCATGTGATCCGGGTCCATGGCATGAACAATGGCAATATCCGGATTAAGGCTCAGGAATGACCGATCGTATTCATCCGCTTCCGATATCATTATATCACTGTTTCCAAAGAAACAATTAGTATTGTATCCACTCATCATGCCGCCTACAAAGGCAGTACATTCTATACCCGAATGAATGAGTAAATGGGTAAGAATTGCAGCAGTGGTGGTTTTTCCATGAGTGCCGGCCACGGCGACTACCCTATAGTTCTGTGCAATGTACCCCAGAGCCTGTGCCCGCTTTACAAAGGGCACTCCATCATTATTCAACCTGGTCCACCAGGCATTTGTGGATGACACGGCAGGTGTATAGATGACCAGGTCGACATCACTGATTGCAGTTTTCCTTGTTTCTTCATCATAGAAAACCAGAGCCCCGGCTTCTTCCAGGGAGTGGGTGAGCGCAGTTTCAGACCTATCGTAACCGGATACCTTTACACCTTGATTGAGATAGTACCTGGCCAGAGCACTCATTCCAATGCCCCCAATTCCGAGGAAAAAAATATGTCGTTCAGCTCCGGTTATCATTCCGGTATCGTTTTTAAAATGATGTCAACAATCTGTTCAGCTGCATCAGGTTTGGCCAGAGACTTTATTCCGGCAGCCATTTGCCCGCAGAGGACAGGGTTATTTAAAAGCCTGATGGCCTTAATCACCATATCCTCAGCAGCTTTATGATCAGGGACGATTACTGCAGCACCTATTGATTCAAGTTCTTTGGCATTTTTTGTCTGGTGATCCTCAGCCACATTGGGCGAAGGAATCAGCATTACCGGTTTGCCCACCAGGCACAATTCTGATATGCTGAGTGCACCGGCCCTGGAAATAATCAAATCGGCTGCGGCATAAGCCTCAGGCATATTGTCGATAAAAGGCATGCTCACCACATTGAGCATCTTGCTCACCGGATGGTCACTGTATGTGTTCCAGTAACCCTTACCGGTTTGCCAAATCCAGCCAATGTCCGGGGATGCGCTGATGGCTTCCATAGCATTCGCCATGCCTTCGTTGAGGGAGCGTGCTCCAAGACTGCCTCCCATAACCAGTACAACCTGCTTTTTCCCCTGCAGCGAGAACCTGGCAACAGCTTCTTCCCTGGTTACCGTTTGGTCTGTCAATCCCCTTCTCAGCGGATTGCCGGTAATGTAAACCGGGGTATCGGGGAAAAATCTGTGAAGTGACTCGTATGCACCGCAAATGGCCTGTACACGTTTTCCCAGCAATCGATTGGTAATTCCGGGAAATGAATTTTGCTCCTGGATTACACAAGGGATCTTTTTTCTCAGTGCCATTTCCATTACCGGGCCACTGGCAAAGCCTCCAAAGCCGATCACCACATGTGGTTTGAACTGGTTCAGTATCGTCCGCGATCGTATCAAAGAACTTATCAGCTTAAGCGGGAATACAAGATTCCGCAACGTCAGCTTTCTGTCAATTCCGGTTATCCACAATCCTTCGATTGGATAACCATGTTTGGGTACCAGATCCATTTCCATGCGCCCTTTGGCGCCAACAAATCTGATCTCTGCGTCATTCACCCTGCGTTTCAGGGTATCGGCAATAGCCAGAGCCGGGAATATATGCCCTCCTGTTCCACCGCCGCTAATCAGTATCCTCACCGCCATGATCTGCATCTTTGGGTTCAGCGGCGTGGATCGATACCAGCTGTTCCCTTTCCCATTGATTCAGTACATGACTTACACTGAGAATCAATCCCAGTGAAATACATGTAAACAGTATACTTGTGCCTCCCATGCTGACCAGCGGCAATGTGAGCCCGGTTACCGGTACCAGATTAACCGATACAGCCATATTGATCAGTGCCTGAAGTATAATGATCAGCCCCAGGCCCAGCACGAGCAATGAGCCGAAAGTTTTCTGACTTTTGACCACCATCCGCACAATTCTGAAAAACAAAAACACAAAAAGCAACAGCAGGAGTCCACCTCCTACTATTCCGTACTCCTCTACCACAATGGCATAGATGAAGTCCGAATAAGAATGCGGCAAAAAGTTACGCTGGATGCTATTGCCAGGGCCCAGCCCCAGCATTCCGCCTTCAGCTATGGCAATGCGGGCCTGCTCAACCTGGTACATATCTCCGGTTCCCATGAAAAAGGCCTGTATCCGGCTAATCCAAGTACCCAGACGAACAAAATCGGGGATGATCATGCCTATTAGTGCAAGCAAGCCCACAGCGGACAAACCGATCAAAAACATAAAACCGATGTACTTCACTGACATCCGACCCACAAACATTAAAATAGTGCAGGTCAGGAAAAGGAGCAAGGCAGTACTCAGGTCAGCCGGAGCAATCAACAGGCATGTGATCAGAACCGGCACAATAACCGGCACAAAAGCGCGATTGAAATCTTTGATATGTTCCTGATGGGCAGTTAAGGTTCTGGCCACATATATAATCAGGGTCAGTTTTGCCAGGTCTGAAGTCTGAAAAGAAACATCGAGCACGGGAAGTACTATCCATCGTTTAGCCTCATTCAGTGAAGTTCCTGCCCCCAGCGTCACAAACAGCAATACAATGGTAATGAGTAACAGTATGGGTGCCCATTTGAAAAAATGCATGTAATGTATCCCGGATATCGAGTACATCAGTACAATGCCAACACCCAGCAGTAAGCCATGCTTGAGCAGATAAAACTCCGTATTGCCACCCTGGTATTTATAGGCCAGGGTTCCGGTAGAACTGTAAACAACCAAAAGCGAAAGCACTGCCAACAAAGCAGTGACAAGCCAGATTCCCTGGTCTCCTCTCAACTTGCTATATATGGCTCGGCTACTCATAAGGGATCGGCGGTTTCTTCTTTTTCCAACAATGAGGATACAGCATCACGGAAGCGATCGCCGCGATCTTCAAAATTCTCAAACAAATCAAAGCTGGCACAGGCGGGCGACAAAAGCACCACATCGCCTTGTTCGGCTAAAAAATATGCAGCATCCACCGCGTCATCCATGGTGAACGTATCAATTATCGAAATACCCCTGCCGCCAAATGCATCGTGCAATTTGCTGTTCTCGAGTCCCAGGGTCACTATGGCTTTCACTTTGGACATGACAACCGGCAATACCGGGCTGTAATCGTTTCCCTTATCAAGACCACCGGCTATCCAAATAACCGGCTTAATCATTGCCTGCAATGCAAACTGCACGGCATCCACATTGGTCGCCTTGCTGTCATTCACAAACTCCACTCCGTCCACAGTACGAACAGGTTCCAGCCTGTGGGCAATGGGTTCAAAGGATTGAATATTTTGTATAGCTCTTTGTGGGCTTACTCCCATACAGACAGCTCCCTGAACTGCACATGCAGCATTAAAAAAGTTGTGCAGGCCTCTTACCTTCAGGGTGTCCAATATCATCGTTCCCCCCTCAGGATGGTCAAAGGTGATCTTCTTTTGGCTTTGATGGGGCATGCTTACGGGTATCAGCCGGCAATCCAGTCTGTGTGTACTGATGTATCCCGAAACAGCAAAATCATCAGCATTGTATATCAGTGTATCATCTTCATTCATGCCATCGGCCATGGCCATTTTGGCATTGAGGTATTCTTCGAAATTGTTGTGATACCGATCCAGATGATCCGGAGTGACGTTCAGGACAATTCCGGCATCGGGTCTGAAGTGGTAGACATCATCCAATTGGAAACTACTGACTTCAAGTACCCAGAAGTCTGGCGAATGCGAACACAGCATTTCTGCCCAGCTCCTGCCGATATTACCTGCTACTTCCACATTCAATCCACTGTTTTTGAGAATGTGGTATACCATCATGGTAGTGGTGGATTTCCCGTTGCTACCGGTAATCGCTATTATGCGTCCCCGGTTAAAATGGAACGCCCATTCAATCTCGGATACCACCGGTTTGCCTGCAGCCCTCAGACGCTTCATGATCAGTGATGATTCCGGTATTCCCGGGCTTTTAACCACCATGTCCATTGCCAGTATATCTGCCAGGGAATGGCCCTGCTGTTCAAAACGCACACCAGCCTGAAGAAGCATGTCAACAGTATGGGAAGGAATGCTTGCATGCTCAGAGAGGAATACATCCAACCCTGCCTTTTTAGCCAGCATAGCTGCACCCAGCCCGCTTTTTCCGGCACCCAGTACGGCAATGCTTTTCACCTGCAGCGGCTCACCCATCCATTCTATGTTGATTGTTGGTTCCATTATGGTGATTAGCGAACTTTAAGGGTAATTATGGTGAGTACTGCCAGCAGCATACCCACAATCCAGAATCGGGTTACTATTTTCGACTCGTGCATGCCCAGCTTTTGATAGTGGTGATGCAAGGGCGACATCAGAAAAATTCTGCGTCCTTCACCGTATTTTCTGCGGGTATACTTGAAATAGGCAACCTGCATAACTACAGACAGATTCTCGATCAGGAAAATGCCGCAAAGCACAGGTATGAGCAACTCCTTGCGCATCAGGATAGCCAGGGCCGCAATAATACCGCCAATGGTAAGGCTTCCGGTATCGCCCATAAAAACTTTGGCCGGATAGGCATTGTACCATAAAAAGCCAAGACAAGCCCCAACAAAGCAACCGCAGAAGATCACCAGTTCAGCACTTCCGGGTATGAAAAGGATATTTAGATAATCAGCAAAAATGGCATTACTGGATACATAAGCCAATATAGCTAGCGTAGCCCCGATAATGCCGGAAACCCCGGCCGCCAGGCCGTCAATTCCATCGGTGAGGTTGGCAGCATTGCTTACTGCTGTCACAATAAAAATGACTGCTGGTACAAAGATGATCCATGCCAGGGTACCGGCATTATCACCCATAAACCAAAGTAATCGCGCATAATCAAACTGATTATCCTTCAGGAAAGGCACATTGGTGAGTGTACCTTTAACCACGTACATTTTTTTCTCGACACCATTGGCCAGTTCAATACGTTGTTCCTTAATGAGCTCAAACTGTCCGGCCTGATAGGCCGCCTCCCCTATTCGCAAAGTTATCCCGTCATGATGAAGCATTACCAGGGCAACGATTAGTCCCAATCCAACCTGGCCGAGGATCTTGAACTTGCCGCTCAGCCCCTGCTTATTTTTGAGAAACACCTTAATGTAATCGTCAAGAAACCCGATGGCTCCCATCCATAGGGTGGCCAGCAACATGATCTGAATGTATATATTATCTAAGCGGGCTATCAGCAAACAGGGGATTAAGATAGCCATGATGATGATGATACCTCCCATTGTTGGCGTGCCTTCTTTTTCCTTTTGGCCGCTCAACCCAAGGTCTCTGATCCGTTCACCCACTTGTCTTTTTTGGAGCATTCTGATAATCCTGCCTCCGTACAACATGGAAATGATGAGAGACAAAATGATGGCCAGGCCCACCCGAAAAGTAATATACCGGAACAGCCCGGCTCCTGCCAGGTCATAATGCGTATCAATGTAGTCGAATAAATGGTACAGCATTGCCGGGGGTTAATTCAGATTAATTTCAAGTCCTTCAAAACAGCGGCGCAAAACTTCACGGTCATCAAATGGGTGCTTTACGCCCTTGATTTCCTGATACTGTTCATGGCCTTTGCCTGCCACCACTATCACGTCACCGGCCTCGGCATGCATGCATGCCGCTTTGATGGCCTGGGTCCGATCGGGTATAGCGATGTACTTATTGGTAAACTCAGGAGTGATCCCCTGAATCATGTCATCGATGATGCTTTGCGGGTCTTCATCCCTTGGATTATCTGAAGTAAGTATGACCCGGTCACTCCATGAAACGGCAATTCGGGCCATGAGCGGCCGTTTTTGCTTATCGCGATTACCTCCGCATCCTACCACGGTATGAATCCGTCCACCCTGGCGGATGGCATCAACACTGCGCAGTATTTTTTCCAGGGCATCGGGGGTATGTGCATAATCCACTATGCCCAGCACCTGAGCAGACGGGTTATAGATGCACTCAAAACGACCAGGTACCGGGGTCTGACTACTGAGAGCCAGTAATATTTCATCGCGGTCAAACTGAAGTTCGCGTGCAAGGGTGTAAACTGCCATCAGATTAGAGGCATTGAAAATGCCCAACAAAGAGCTATGTATCTCCTTATCTTCCACTTGCATCACAAGCCCCTGAATGCCATTCTCGATAATGCGTACAGGATACTTTGTATTACCGTGTAATCCGTAAGCAACCTTGTTGGCGACTGTATTCTGAAGCATGTAGCCGGCTCTTTTATCGTCCATATTGGCAATGGCCAGGGCATGGCTTCCCAGATCGTCAAACAGGCGTTTTTTAACGTCGATATACTCGCGAAATGAGCCGTGATAATCGAGATGATCGTGAGTTACATTGGTAAAAATAGCGGCATCATACTGCAATGCTGCGATCCGCTCCTGATGAATGGCGTGTGAGCTCACTTCCATAAAGGCATAGCGACAGCCGGCTTCCACCATTTCAGCGAGTAACCGGTTGAGCGATACCGGGTCCGGTGTGGTATGTGTAGCCGGCAGTACGGCTCGTCCAATGCGGTTTTCAATGGTGGATAACAGTCCGCATTTGAAACCGAGTGAAGTGAACACCTGATAGCAAAGCGTAGCAATGGTAGTTTTGCCATTGGTTCCGGTGATACCGGTAAGAATGAGCTGTTTATGCGGTTCTCCGTAATACAGGTTAGCCCAAAAGCCACAAGCCCGGGCAACATTGGAATATGTTACCCAGGCTATGGAAGAACGAACTGTAGTGTAGAGTGTGAATTTTGATGTATCGCAGACAATGCAAACTGCACCCTGTTCGATAGCCCGATCAATAAAGTCGTGACCATCAACGCGGGTGCCCCGGATGGCGAAAAACACATACCCATCGCGCACTTCCCTGCTGTCGGAAGTGATTCCCCTGATCTCAGCAGCGGTGTTACCACTGAAGTGATCCGGTGAAAAGTGATGGATAAATTTTTCGAGTTTCATGAGTTACATTTCCATTTTAAGTGCAACGATCTGGCCGGCAGCCTTAACTCCGGGTGATACATTTTGAGAGGTAACTTTCCCCACCCCCTCGGTATGTACCCTGAGTCCTTCTTTTTCGAGCAGAAAAAGAGCATCGCGAAGCCCCATACCCACAACATTGGGAACTTCGCCGGCTTTTACGGATCTTGTCAGTAATTCCAGGGCTGCATCAGAAGGCCTGGCTACCGTCCAATCGCTGTCAGTATTTTGAACATAGGGAATCCCTATGGCATGCAGAACTTTATGAAAATCGCTCCTGAGGCCGACATCAAAACCGGGCAGCATAGAAGCTGAAGCGATGAGAGGCTGACGGTTGAGCACGGTACTTTCCCTTGACCGGTGCAACCATATCTTGTCGGCCATCTCCTTGAAAACGGGAGCGGCTACTGTCCCTCCGTAAAAACCGTTACGCCGCGGATTGTGAATCATCACAATGCACGAGTACACCGGATCGTGGGCTGGAAAGTAGCCGACAAACGAGGCCCTGTATACGGGTCTGCCTTCTTCAAGCTGATCGTATACCTGTGCGGTACCTGTTTTTCCCGACAAAGTGTAGTGTGTGGAATTTATGTTGCTTGCTGTTCCCTTTTGCACCACACTGCGCAAAAAGTCCCTGGCTGTATTTACAGTAGATGCCGAAGCAATATTCTTCTTAAGAACCCGGGGTCCGTATTTTTCAATGGTTTTACCGTAATCCACAATCTCACTTACCAGATATGGTTTCATCATGGTACCGTTGTTGGCCACTGCATTGTACAGCATAAGCATTTGAAGCGGGGTGAGACTTACTTCATAACCGATGGCCATCCACGGCAGGGTGATACCGCTCCAACGGTCATCGGGGTTAGACGGATCTTTGATGTATGGCCGTCCTTCACCGTCAATCTCAATGCCCGTTTGCATACCAACACCCAGTTTTTTCAAGGCTTTGATAAAAGCCTCCGGTTTACCGGTTTGCTGAAAATGCGTATACACCAGTGTGGCCATACCTACGTTGGACGACATGGCAAAAGCATCCCTGAGCGGTGCGGTTTCTTTCTGATGATCGCGGGAATCCTCCATGGTCTGATCAAAAAACTGCATATGTCCGCGCATCAGTGCAACTTCGTCATCGGCCTTGACATAGCCGCCGTCAAGGAGTGCCAACAAGGTGGCCAACTTAAAAGTAGAGCCGTGTTCCACACTTTCTCCCACGGCGTAATTGTATGTTTCCCAGTATCCGTTTCTCGTTCTGGTGATGTTGGAAATTCCTGCAATAGCTCCGGTTTTCACTTCCATGCAAACGGCACAGCCATAGTCAGCCTCATGGCGCTCAAGCCCGTTTACCAGGCTCTGGTGTACGGCCCACTGAACTTCGGGATCAATAGTAGTAACTACATCCGCACCGGGACGCGGGGAAATCTTTCTGACGTCTTCCACAGGCACCCAGATGTTTCCCGGCCTGCGTTGCATGAGCTGCCAGCCCGACTCTCCTTTCAAATAATCATTAAACCGGCCTTCGAGTCCTACAGGATGAGCTCCTTCGCGGACATAGCCGAGGGTACGGTGTGCCAGAATCCCATAGGGCTGATGCCGCTTGTTCTGACGCTCAATGATGAGTCCGCCTCTGAATCTTCCGTCCCGGAACAAGGGGAAAGTTCTGAGTTCGCGCACCTGCTCATAACTGACATCACGGGCCAGGAGGAAATACCGGTCTCCCCTTTTCCGGGCATCATCGAGCATGGCGCGTACTTCACGTGCAGATTTGTCGGGAATAATGGTAGCGGCCAGTCTGATGGCGAGTGAATCGCGGTTTTTTTCATATCGGTCATTGCGTATTACCTGTTCAGAAAGGTCCACCCGGATTTCAAAGTAGGGCAATGAAGAAACCAGCAAGCTGCCGTCGCGGGCCAGAATACTTCCCCGCTCGCCTTCGATGGCCTGATAACGCAGACCGGCTTCAGCCCGTTCGCGCACCGTGTCTTTTTCCTGCCACTGAATAGTGAACACGCGGAAAAATACGGCAACGGCCATCAACAGCAGAACTATTGACAGCCCGTATAACCTCCATAATATTTCGCGCTTGGCACTCATGGCTTTCAAGGTTTCATTTCCGGGTCAACAATGATGATTCCCGGGGCAGTTGTTGACGACTGCAATCCCAGGGGGCGAACTCTCTCGCGAATAGTGGCTTCGCGATGAAGCAAATTATACTCTGACTTCATTGACATGAATTGCCACCGCAATTCGCGATTGGTTTCTTCCAAAGCATGTATGGAGCGTATCTTTTTCTCGGCACTGTGAACGTTGCCGATGTAGACGAGGGCCAGCAGGGCCAGGAAGCAGACATAGATCAGGTTATCGCGAAGGAGCCTGGTGCTGAAGCCCCAGAATCCCTTGTCCTGGTCCAGCATTTCATCTACCTGCCATTCGTTTTCTAGCTTACGTGTTTCCATATCATATCTTTTCAGCAACCCTGAGCTTTGCACTGCGTGCCCTGGGATTAGCTCTGATTTCATCTTCATCCGGCAGAACCGGAGATTTACCTATTTCTGCAAAAGGCCGGTAAATACGACCCTTGTCATCTTTAATAAATGACCCATCCGGAGTTCCTTTACGCATGTAGTACTTCACCATTCTGTCTTCGAGCGAGTGGTACGAGATCACAACCAGTCTGCCACCCGGCCTGAGAGCCGCTACCGAGGTTTTCAAAAACTCATCAAGCGACTCAAGCTCTCCGTTCACCGCCATTCGCAAGGCCTGAAAGACCTGTGCCAGGTAGCGGTTTCTTTTTCCCTTTACATGGGCATCCGCTACTTTCATGAGGTCACCAATGGTGGAAAACGGCTTGGTAGCCCTAGCCTGCACCATTGCCTCGGCCAGTGTTCTGGCATTGCGCACCTCACCGCCTTTGCTCAGAATATCCTGAATTTCGGCAGCCGGTAAGCGGTTAAGCAAATCGGCAGCGGTAGTTTCGCCTGCCTGATGCATCCTCATGTCCAGCGGCCCGTCGAACCTGAAGCTAAACCCTCTGCTTCCTTCATCGAGCTGGTGGGATGAAACTCCAAGATCAGCCAGAATGCCATCCACCAGATCGATGCCATAGTATTTGAGGAACCTGCCGAGGTACCTGAAATTGGCATGCACAAAAGTGACCCGAGGGTCATTTGGAGCATGCTTTACGGCATCTTCATCCTGATCGAAGGCCAGCAATCTGCCTTTGGGTCCAAGCTTACTAAGGATGGCAAGAGTATGGCCTGCCGCACCCATGGTAACATCAACATACACCCCGTCGGGTTGAATATTGAGTGCTTGTACTACAGTATGTAAAAGAACTGGTGTGTGATAGGCCCCCATGTCTACTCTTCCGTTTGCCGGCTTCCTCCCATCACACGTTCTGCCAACGCTGCATAATTTTCAGGTGCTTCATCCAAAATGGCGTCGTAAGCATCCTTTGCCCATATTTCAATACGGTTGAAGTATGCAAACACGATTACATCCTTATCGATGCCTGCGTAGTCAGCCAGGCGTTTTGGGATCAGGATGCGCTCAGCACTGTCGAGTGTAGTTTCGGTGGCCCCGCGATGGATAAAGCGAACGAAATCGCGGTTCTCCTTCACATACATATTGAGGCCAGAAAGCTCATCAGTAAGTTTATTCCACTCTTCGCGGGTGTACACAGCAAGATTTTTCTCCAGGCCACGGTTGAGCACCAAACCATAATCGGTCCTTGTACCCAACTGGCGCATGAGTGCCGTAGGAAGCTTCAGTCTTCCTTTGGCGTCAATCTTACATTCATATTCTCCGAGAAGATGGTTCATAAGCTTGTTTCAGCACACTTTGCCGTTCAAAAGTATAACATTTCCCACAATCACACACTTTTACCCACATTTTTTTTCATAAATGTTGGCGGCGCAGTTCTCCAAAACGGGCTTATAAAACGCTGAGATGCTTGTATATAAAGAGTTTTAGTTGAAAAATGAACCCTAAAAAAAAGTTAAAAAAAATTTCACAGAAAAATGGCCTCAGGCCCTAAAGTCAGGCATAAATTTGGCAAATGAGTTGATAACTAGTAGAATTTAAAGATTTTACATAGTCACTTCAGGATTTGAAAAATTGGTGGGAAAATGTGGTAATTTTTTTTATTTCGTAATAACTCTAAATGGGATTCTGAACCCTTTACTTCATCGTAGGAGCAAAAGGCAGCTGTCTGATTCCGTATTCCGGTGTTATGGCCATACCGCGAAAGTTGCTTTGGGTGGGTTTTTTACATATCTTTTTGTGGGCGGTGTTCCACCGCTGAGAATGTGAACAGTTTACCGTTTGGTAAATACAAAGCAGTACAATAAAGTAAAAATGGCAGGTAAGCCAGCTATATGGGCAAAGGGGGAAAAATGCCATGGCCCCCGTACAGTCAAACGGATTATTGCCGGGGGCCAACAAAAAGCTATCAATAATACAACATGAACACTAAATCAATGAGATGACGCTTTTAACCCTGTAATTTGTCGCTAACACACACGGCCCGGCGGGTTGCCAAATCATACCTTTGCCTAAGCAGAATTAAAGAAACCGATGGAATACTACACCCTTGAACAAGACATTGAAGTAATGGCTTTGCCGGCGGATGAGTTTCCGGCGGGTATTTTGAACGCTCACCGGCGTTTGCATGCCATGCTTAAAGGCGATACCGCCCGGCAATATTTTGGCATTTCGCACCCTGTTCCCGGAGGGGAGATCCGGTACATGGCGGCAGCCACAGCTGAGCCCGCGGAAAAGGCGCAGTTATCGGAAACTGAAGCTTTCACTATCCGGCGCGGGATTTACCTGATGAAGACGCTCAAAAACTTTGCGCAGAACCCGGCTGACATTGCTGAAGCTTTCAGGGAACTGACCTCTGCACCCAATATTGACCCGCAGGGGTACTGTCTGGAATGGTTTTTCAACGATTCGGACTGCCGCTGCATGGTTCCACTTAAATAAACACTACAATCCACGAAGTATGAAATCCGGGATCACCCCTATGTTATGGTTCCAAAACAAAACTGAGGAAGCCGTTGATTACTACATTTCACTGTTTGACCATTCATCGATAAAGCAGGTTACCCGGTACACCGATGCCGGCAATGAACGCCACGGCATCGAACCGGGTTCGGTAATGACCATAGATTTTGAATTGTGCGGGGAAAGCTTTACTGCACTCAATGGTGGAAATCGCGACAGTTTTAGTGCGGCCGTTTCATTTTATGTGACTTGTTCTGACATGGACACCCTGACCAGGTTATGGCGCGGATTGACGGAAGGAGGTCGCATTTTGATGCCTATGCAGCGATATGACTGGAATGAGCATTACGGCTGGTGTCAGGATAAATACGGCGTTTCATGGCAGATATCGCTGGGTAAAAAGGAAGATACCGGACAGTGGATCACTCCCTGTATCATGTTTACCGGCCCGCATCACGGCAAGGCAGCGGATGCCATTCACCACTATACATCCATTTTCCGGAATTCCAGCATTGAAGGCATACTGCGTTATCAAAATGAAGCCCCGGAGCCGGATGGCAGTGTAAAACACGCCCAATTCACCCTGGAAGGCAGCACTATGATGACCATGGAAAGCGCTCAATCCGAACATTTTCCTCTGAATGCTTCAATATCCTTTGTGATCAGGTGTGAAAATCAGGAGGAGACCGATTATTACTGGGATAGGCTCACGGAGGGAGCAGACCCGAAATATCAGCAATGCGGATGACTTCAGGACCGGTTTGGCGTATGGTGGCAGGTGGTTCCCAAAGCGCTGTACCCCATGCTTCATCACGATGATGCGGAGCGGGCAAAAGCGGTTACCCTTGCATTGCTGGACATGAAGAAGCTGGACATGGCTGCCTTGCAGGCAGCATTTGATAAGCATTGATCACCCTTAAAAATAAACGTTATGACTAAGCAAGTGTATATTAATCTGCCGGTTGAGGACCTTGACCGCAGCCGGAAATTCTGGGAGAGCCTGGGATATACCTTCGAAGACCATTTTTCCGATTCAGAAGCTGCCTGTCTGGTATTGTCACCGGGGCATATATACAGTATGTTGCTCACCCGCAGGAAGTTTGCTGAGTTCACCGACCGGCCCATAGCGGAGGCCGGAAAAACTACTCAGGTATTGATTGCCATTGATGTGGATGAGAAGAGCAAAGTAGACGAACTGGTCAGGCTGGCTGTAGAGAACGGTGGCAGCATTTATTCAGAGCCCAAGGACCACGACTGGATGTACTATCACAGTTTTGCCGATCCCGACGGGCACCAATGGGAAGTATTGTATATGGATGAAAGCCGGATTCCTGCAGTCAATGAAACAGTATCCGGTGATTGAGGTATTTAAAACCAATATTGCTGCCTACCGGGAATTTTTAGCGGTTGCCACAGCCATCAAGCAATGCTTTCCGGAAGCAGGAGTGAGCTTTGACCCCGATGACCTGGATTGCATTGTACGCGTGGAAAGTCCGGCATTGAATGCAGAGCGGGTGATCTCCATTATCCGCGGACAGGGATATGTTTGTGAAATACTTCCGGATTGATTACCCAAGGTGGCTGAAAAACCCTTGTAGTCATCAGGTTGATGATCGTTGTTCAGTAATCCGGTACCTAAGAGAAAGATTCATTCACATGCTTACGCATATCCCCGCCTATTCTGTCGCAAATGCCCATGCGTATTATGGGTGGCATTCCATACTTTTACCAGCCCGGAATCAGTGGTATGTAATCACCAGAAACCATTCACGATCCGGGAAAACTATCAATAACATCATTGTTCGAATTAAAAGCAACACAACCATGATCAATCAAGTGTCTCCTTATCTCAATTTTAACGGTAATGCCCTGGAAGCCATGGAATTTTACCGGTCCATTTTTGGCGGTGAGTTTATGGGGGGTGTAATCACGTTTAAAGACATGCCCGGTGGAGAAGGAATGAATATTTCCGAAGCTGACGGTGAAAAAGTTGCCCATGTTTGTTTGCCCGTGGGCAACCATTTTATCATGGCCAGCGACACTTTGCCGGGATTTGGTGCCCCATTGCAGCAGGGCAATAACTCCTACATATATGTGGGTGTTGATTCCAAAGAAGAAGCCGATCGCGTTTTTGGTTTGCTTGCCGGTGGCGGAGAAGCTGAAATGCCAATAGATGACGTTCCCTGGGGAGCTTATTTCGGTTCTTGTCGCGACAAGTATGGTATTTACTGGATGGTCAGTTACGATTATCCCCGGGAGGAAGAATAACCGTTTTTTCACTGAGCGGTTGATATTGATGCACATGTGTGCATAAATATCAACCTTTTTGTTCATGGGGTGCAGCCGGAAGTGTCAATATCCTGAACCTACTATTGCGAAGGCTGGTTGACCGTTGAGCTGTATCCGAAAAAATTAAAACAATGTTCGAGTCATTCAAGCCGGAAGGTTATAATTCGGTATCACCTTATTTTATCGTGAATGGTGCCGACAAATTTGTTTCCCTGATGAAGGACATTTTTGATGCCCGTGAACTGAGGGAATACCGCATGCCCGACGGGAGCATTATGCATGCCGAGCTTCAGATTGACGACTCGGTGATTATGCTGGGAGACGCCTCGGAGAAATACCCTGCGGTTCCGGTAGTGATGCATGTGTATGTGAGTGATGTTGACCGGGTTTTCCAAAAAGCACTGGAAGCAGGCTGTGAATTGATTGAACCGCCAACGGAAAGAGAGGGTGATCCTGACAGACGGGCCACATTCAGGGATTTTGCCGGCAACATGTGGTCTGTGGGTACGCAATTGCGGGCCGGTTGATCCAATGCAAAAGTTGAGCCCGGTTCAAATGAGTAAAGCATTAACACATGAGCAAGCCAAATACCGTAGAAGAATACATCGAGGCGGCTCCCGACTATGCCCGGGAAAAGCTCAATGAGCTGCGGACTCTGTTAAAGACCGTTGCTCCCAATGCTGAAGAAGCCATCAAATGGGGGCAGCCCGTTCTGATTGAAAAACGGATCCTGTTTTCCTATGCAGCACATAAAAAACACCTCAGCTTTATGCCTACGGGACCGTCACTGGAGCCATTCAGGAAAGAGCTGACCGGTTTTGCCACCGGTCAGGACACCATAAGGCTGGCCTATGACCAGGCCTTGCCTGCAGCATTGATCAGGAAAATTGCCCAATATCGTTACCGGGATGTGACAGACAATGATGCCAAATGGATGTACTGAAAAAATTCAAATTATGAGCCAAACAGCATCATTGAAGATATGTGAGCATGGGCACCGTTTTTATAAAAGCAGTGATTGCCCTACCTGCCCTACCTGCGAAAAAGCCAGAGAACCGGGTCGTGGTTTCTTGGGGCTGTTAAGTAATCCCGCTCGCAATGCATTACTTCATCACGGTATTGATACGATTCAAAAACTGGCCAGCCATACGGAAAAAGACATTTTAGCCATCCACGGCATAGGAAGAGCTTCCCTGCCTGTGTTCAGAAAATCCCTGGAGGAGCAAGGGTTATCATTTAAACCCGCTGAGAAAAAAGTGAGAAAAACTTCCGGCAGTACCCGCAAGTCAAAAAAGGATTAATACGGTTGCAGCAAGACCGGCGAGTATTGAAAAAAATTCCATAAGTTCGCCGATGGATTGGGGCAAGCGTAAAAGGAAAAGTCAACTACAATCAATTCACAATGCATCCCGACATTGACGTTTTTAACGAACAGCTCTCCGGTGAATACAAGCGTATAGGCCGGCTTCTGGCCAAGGAAATTTGCCGGCATCTGCCTGAAGCCGAAAACAAGATCTGGCATCGCCACCCCGTTTGGTTTTTAGATGGAAACCCCATTGTGGGATACAGCTTACAGAAAGCCGGCTTAAGGCTGATGTTTTGGAGCGGAGCTGATTTCGATGAAGAAAAGCTCTCCGTGAAAGGCAAAAAATTTAAAGATGCCTCTGTTTTTTACCGCGATATTGCGGAGGTCAATACAGAAGACCTGGAGAGGTGGCTTAAAAAAGCTGTCAACATCCAATGGGATTATAAAAACATTATCAAACGCAAAGGGAAGCTCGAAAGGCTCGGGTAGCCTTTGCATTGAACATTAAAATACCCGGCATGAAAGATTCAAGTCACCACGCTGAAGTGTTTGCGAAAATGACTTTTGCCTCGGTTTTTCCGCACTACATCACCAAGGTGGAGTCAAAAGGCAGAACCCGCGATGAACTGTTTCAGGTGATCAACTGGTTAACCGGTTTTGACGAGGCAAAGCTGAACAAGCTCATCGAAGAGAAAGCTACGTTTCAAACATTCTTTGAGCAGGCCGATCTGAACCCCAACGCCCATCTTATCAAGGGGGTTATCTGTGGTTACAGGATAGAAGACATTGAACATCCATTGACCCGGCAGGTGAGGTATCTGGATAAGCTTGTGGATGAGCTGGCCAAAGGGCGAAAAATGGAGAAGATTTTACGGGCTTAGTCATTGATAGCCCCAGTTGCATGATATATTTTGGTGGTTTTACATATCATTTTGTGTACAAAAAGGTATTCTCATCACCATGCAACAGATTAAAAATTTCTCGTGCAATGCGAGGTTTCAGGCCACTTGCGCCAGGCCGGCGAACCGTTCGCGGTAAACAGCCGGTGACAATCCGGCATACTTTCTGAACACCTGTCTGAAAGAGCGGGTATCTGAATAGCCAACACAGTACATTACTTCATTGATGGTTTTTACCCCTTTTTCCAGTTCGCGCTTGGCTGCTTCAACCCTCACACGTTGAATATATTCGAGAACAGTATTGCCGGTGGCTTTTTTAAAGCGACGTTCGAAAGTGCGCCGACCTGTACGGCAGCGACGGCAAAGCTTTTCCACGTTCAGCTTTTCATTGTAATGCGATTCGATAAACACCTGAGCTTTTTTCACGTCTTCAAAGTCGTGTTCTTTTTGGCCGGTAAAAATGGCAAACGGAGCCTGAGAGCTTCGGCCCATATCCACCTGGAACACTTTGGAGCAATACATGGCCGCTTCTCTGCCTGCCAATTTCTCTATAAGGTAAACAATGAGGTTAGCCGAGGAAAAGGCACCACCGCCTGTACAAATCCGGTTCTCATCGGTAAGGATGTTCTCAGTGATGAGATTTACGCCGGGAAACAGTTGTGAAAAAGTTTCCTGAGCCCGCCAGTGGGTAACGCAACTCCGGCCGTTAAGTAATCCAGTGCCGGCAAGTACAAAAGCACCCAGACAGAGGCTGGCCACTATTGCGCCTTCATCGTGATGATGTTTGATAAAGGGCACAAATGATGCATTTTCAATGATAGCCTCGGGAAAGCATGCCTCCACCGGAGGAATAATGATGAGGTCGGTGCCGGCAATATCATCGATAAACCGATCCGGTTTCACGTTATAAATGCCGCTTCCCAGTACTACTTTGGGGGAAGCAGCCACCAATTGTACATCAAACTGAGGTTTACTGCCCTGTTGTTCCAGATACCGGTTACATTCAAGAAAACCTTGCCTGGCATTTTCAAGACCGGCCAGGTTAGCATGGCTCAAGAGCAGGATGGAAACGTGTTGCATGGCTTAACAATATCAATTTTCAAAAATCATAGTGTTTTGAAGTGATGGCAAATATACATGAACCATCTCAACCGCAAAAGATTTTTAAAACAATTTGTTTTATTTTTTTGTTGCCGGCTGTTTTTGTCAAAATTCTATGCATGCGTTAGAACTCCCTGTGCACCATTGCAAAACAAAGGGAGCATGTGAGACTTGAAACTTTAAAGAGGGAGCGTGTTTCTTTTCGGTCCATGCATCCAACAAAGAGTCATGGAAAAAAATCAGCATATCTGTCAAACTACAGTTGACGGATATTGAGTTTGAAAAAATCCAGGAAGGTGCCGTATAAAACTTTTACTTTTACCGTATGTGCGAAAAGTATTTGTTCCGCGAGTCACAGGCATTCAGGCAAGTGTGGATTTGGGCTTTTCTGATCCTGATGAATGGTTTTTTGCTGTACACGGTGGTGATGCAGTGGGGGCTGGGGCAGCCGGTGGGTAATAACCCAGCGGGAGATGTGATGCTGGGGGTGATTGTGCTTTTCAGTTTAGTGCTCACGCTGTTGTTTTTGGTATTCAGGCTTCAGACGGAGATACGGCACGATGGCATTTATACCCGCTTTTTCCCGTTTCAGCAACGTTTCAGGCGGATTGGCTGGAATGAGTTAAACCGATGCTACATTCGCAGCTATAAACCGCTGGCAGAATACGGTGGCTGGGGGTGGCGAATCGGCATGGCAGGTGCCGGACAAGCCTACAATGTGGCGGGCAATAAGGGGTTGCAGCTGGAATTTAAAAACCTCAAGCGGTTGCTGATAGGCACTTCCCGCCCGGGGGAAATGCATGCCGTGCTGAACAGTATGAACCTTGAATGCTACTCCACCACTGAATCCTGATCAACGGCCTGTGAGCAGCAGTACCAGAAACCGGACTCCAAGCCCAATGAGAGCGCCATACAAAAGAAATCCCTGCAAAGACCTTCCCGGTTTGCCATTGGTTGCTACAAAACTGTCGAGTACTTCAATATTGACATTAAACCGGATCGATCCTTTGGTTTCAGCCAGCAACTTTTGTAATTCCAGGTTTTCGCGCTGAAGTTCTACCAAAGCAGAAGCTGAAGCTTCATGGCCTGAAAGCTGAATTCCGGATAGAATAAAGCGGCTGACGGAGTCATTCATTTGAATCCGCTCAGAAAGGAACCGGTAGCGTTCTTCGTGCTGCTTTTCCATAAATGACAGGCGCTCCGTGATATAAGGTGTACCGTTGAGGTAGTTGACCAGGGCAGATTGCAGGGGCTCAAAAACTGCAGGATCGCTGACTCCTGCCGAAATATAAAAGGGGATCCGTTCGGTGCTGAGGTCGTGCTGTAAAGGCTCTCGTTTAATGTTGTATGTTTTGAGGTGTATAACTTTTTGTGCGGAGGAAAGATCCCAATTGAGTAATTCTGCCAGTGAAACATGGTTGTTTTGCTTGATCAGCTCATTGAGTTTGGCTATCATGTCGGCATAGATCTTCTTTTCATACAACTGATATGAGACGGTCATGTCGGCTTCGTAAACAGGAGGTTTAAGTTTCCATATACCCAACGCTATCAGAGCTCCCAGTAATGCAAACACACTCAGCGATAACCAACGTGAACCGATCAGTCTGCCGGCTGAAGACAGTGCAGCCCGGATAAAACCCCGCAGCTCAGCTACCTGATTGCTGACTTCCTCCCAAACTTTTCGGCCTCTTAACTGCGGTTCTTCGTTCATAAATCAGTAAGGGTTTATTCAATGTACATACCAAAATGGATATGTAATGGATTAACCATGGCATAGTTGGTTAGCTTTGCAGCATGATAACCCGGTCGGCAAATGTAAAAAATTCCATCTGGAACACAGCCAACATTCTGCTGTACCCTATCGCCTTTCTTGCAGCCACGCCTTTTTTCCTGAATCAGATGGGTGCTTCAGTTTTTGGCGTGTGGATGCTGGTCAATGCCTATGTATACATCGCGTTCAACGTGTTGGGATTTGGGCTGCCCAATTCCGTCACCGTCCATGTGGCTGAAAGCCAGGGGCAACAGAATCGCGCCCGGCTTTACGGATATATCAATGCCGGCGGGGCTGTAC
>JBJHCA010000050.1:0-24550 GCA_050485785.1 Saprospiraceae bacterium
GGCGTGAAAAAATGTCATTCAAGGCAGAGAAAAAAGCCATCGCTGTTTGAGTGCGAAGCACGAGTTTGATGGCTTTCTGCCATGGAAGGCATTTTAGCCTGTTCTGCGGCAGCGGCGGGGTTTTTGGCTACTTTTTGACCTGTAGCAAAAAGTAGCTATAAGCGGACGCTGAAAATGAAGAGCTAAGGCTTCACTGATGGCCTTATCATTGCAAATCAGAACCCCGCATCCTCTACGTCAGAAAATAGAGAATGAACCACACATTTCACCAATCACACAGAGGACAGGAGCAGCAATTAGAGCATAATGGTCAAAAGGCACAAAGCCAAATCCAGGTCAATGTCAAAATGGCCATCCGCCGCCAAACGACAAAAGTTAAAAGACCGGCCATCACCGTTATAGGCCATGGCCGCCGGAAAATCCGTCAAGTTGCCTGTGCTGTTTGAGCCTTAGTGTAATCAATGAAGAACCCATAAGCTCAACAATTAAAACAGCAAGAAAAAAAGCCGGAGACCAAGGCGAGTTTCACAGGCAATAGGATTTTACAAGAGCCATGGCCGTAGAAAAACGGTGGCAGCCTTGCCTTTTTTGGTGCCTTTTTGTGGCAAGACAAAAAGGTAGAAGGAGCGGACGCTGAAAATGTAAAGCCAGGGTTTCACTGATTGCCAAATCATTGCATATCAAAACCCCGCAATTTTCTTGTTAAAAATAAACATACTTCAACCTACAGCCATCATTAGCTCATAAAACAAGACGATACGTCACAGCCATACATGAAACACAGCAGACAGAAAGAATAACAGGTAATTTGCTAATTTTACCCGGCCAAACATCACCTACAGTATGCTAACATCCATGACCGGTTTTTCGAACCGAACCTATGCCGTTGGAAACCGGACATTCAGTATAGAGATCAGGTCTATCAACAGCCGGAGCTTTGATTTTAAATGCCGCCTGCCTTCAGGATTAAGAAGCCATGAGATTACTTTGCGCAAACTGATTCAGGATGTCCTGATCAGGGGTAAGGTTGATATGGTGATTGACGACAGAACCGGCAAATCGGATGAGGCACAATTGTTGGATGCAGCCCTGATTTCGCAGTTGTATGCTGAGGTCAAGGCAATGGCTTACCAGTTGGGAGAGCCGGCATCCGGATTATTAAGTGACGTACTCAGGCTACCTCAGGTGAATGAACAACAAAATGTTATGTATGAAGAAGAGGAACTGGAACAGCTGTATACCTGCTTGAAACAATCCTGTGAAGAACTGATGGAGCACAGAAGGGAAGAAGGTGCTGCCATGGCTGAAGATATGCTGACGGCAGCGGATGGAATATTGAAGTACATGGTCAGGATAGAAGAACACGAGACAGCCCGCATGCAGCAGTTCAGACAGCGCATTTTAGGTTCACTGGAAAAGCTGATGGGCAAGGCTGACTATGACCGGTCGAGGTTTGAGCAGGAAATGCTTTACTACATTGAGAAGCTCGACATTAATGAGGAAAAGGTGAGGTTGCAGCAGCATCTCAGGTATTTTGAAGAAGTGGTGCGCAATAATGGCCAGATTGAGAAGGGCAAAAAGATCAGTTTTATCGGCCAGGAAATAGGACGTGAAATCAATACCATGGGCTCTAAGGCCAATTATGCTCCCATACAGCATTTGGTGGTTGGCATGAAGGAGGAACTGGAAAAAATAAAGGAGCAAACACTCAATTTGCTTTAATTGGCAATGAACAGCCGGAAAAAATGCCAAAATACACAATGGAGCTTTGGTTTCTACGGTCACAATATGGAAATAGCAGGGGCAAATGACGACTAAGGCAGCAAAACCCGGACAACAGGTGGTAGTACTTACTGCACCGTCGGGAGCGGGAAAAACTTCTGTGGCCAGGCAACTGCTCAAAGCAATGCCCGGGCTGGATTTTTCAGTTTCAGCTACTACCCGTGCAGCAAGGGACAATGAAAAGCACGGGGTGCATTATTATTTTTTGTCACCCCGGGAATTCAGGGAAAAAATAGATGCCGGCGAATTTCTCGAATTTGTTGAAGTATATGAGGGTCAATATTACGGAAGTTTGCTGAGCGAGGTGGAAAGGCTGAACCGGATGGGAAAAACTGCCTTGTTCGATATTGACGTTAACGGTGCACAAAACATTAAAAATTACTTTGGAAAACAATCTCTTGTTATATTTGTAGCGCCACCATCCCGTGAAGTATTGCGCAAGCGTTTGCTGCAGCGCAATACCGAAACTCCGGAAAGTTTCAGCAAAAGGATGGAGCGGGTGGATTACGAGCTTTCATTTGCGGACAGTTTCGACCATTGCGTTGTGAACGATGAGCTGGAGCAAACCGTAGAGGAAGTGAGCAAACTAGTACAAAACTTTTTAAAACACGGGTATGGAGAGTATCAAAACCCTGACCACTAACGGCGTTAAGATCAGTGTTGAAACCCATTACCGGCCTGATCACAGCGATCCGCGGGAAAGCCGTTTTGTTTTTGCCTACCGCATTACAATTCAGAACCTGAGCCAGCATACTGTTCAACTGATGCGCCGCTATTGGTTAATAACCGATTCAGACGGCGTGCGGCGCGAAGTAGAGGGCGATGGGGTTATTGGCGAAAAACCAGTGCTGAAAACCGGTGAATTGCATCAGTATTCTTCGGGTTGTCATCTGGGATCAGAAATTGGATCCATGGAAGGGCACTATACCATGATGAATACCGAAACCGGCGAGCTGTTTGTGGTGTACATTCCCCGATTCCGCCTCACGGCACCGCAAAAGCTCAACTAACCTTTGGGCAGCCTGTAAAGTTGCCTTGACAAATTGCTCTAGATGCAAAAAATCCAAGCCGCCGTGCTAGGCCTTGGCCACATTGGAAAGAGGCATGCCTCCATGATCATGCAGCATCCCGACATGGATCTGACTGCTACGGCAGATATTCTCGCCGCTGAAATGACCGGTTTCGATCAACAAGGGGTACCGGTGTACAACTCACTTAGCGAACTGCTTAGCCGGACACCTTCCCTGGATGTGGTTCATATTTGTACTCCCAACGGATTGCACGCTTCACAAGCCATTAACTGTCTCGAAGCCGGCAAACATGTAGTGATCGAAAAGCCCATGGCCCTTACCCGTGCCGACTGTGAACAGATCATTCATGCGGCATTTCGTCATCACCGTCATGTATTTTGCGTAATGCAAAACCGTTACAGCCCGCCATCGCAATGGCTTAAAAAGATGGTGGACGAAGGCAAGCTAGGCAACATACTTCAGGTGCAGATCAATTGCTTCTGGAACCGGGATCAACGATATTACCTGCCCAATGGCAAACCTCACCCCTGGCATGGAGACCACGGACTCGACGGCGGGGTGTTGTTTACGCAGTTTTCCCATTTTATCGATACCCTGTTCTGGGTTTTTGGGGATATCGCCAACATATCGGCCCGGCAATTCAACCACACTCATCAGGGAATTACCCCTTTTCCAGACAGCGGAATCGCCGTGTTTGATCTGGTTCGCGGTGGCAGTGGCGTTTTGCACTTCACCACTTCAGTGTGGGATCAAAACATGGAAAGCAGCATCGCAGTCATTGGCACCCGCGGCAGCCTTAAAGTTGGCGGGCAGTACATGGACCGGGTTGAGTATTGCCACGTAATGGATTACGAACGCGAAGCCCTCCAAGCCACGAACCCGCCAAATAATTACGGGCCTTACCAGGGCTCTGCAGCCAATCATGCCATGGTGATCGACAATATTGCCGGGGTTATTAGAAATGGCAACGCGGTTACCACCAATGCCCTGGAAGGACTTAAAGTAGTGGATATGATACAGCGCATCCACGAGGCAGCACTTCAGGCCTGATCCTGCATTTTTGCGGTAACGGTTTCTACACGTTGTGGATTTTTTTCTACAGATTTTGTGCAGTTTGAAGTTCAAGTTGACTTGTCAATGTTTTGAATAACAGTTTGTTGTGCGGGGTTTCCTGGTTTTGGCACGGTAGTGGTAATTAAGAAGGTAGTTCACACGAAATAAAACTTACTAAAGTACAACAGTTATGAAAAATGTGATTATGATAGTACTGGCTATAATGTTTTTGGGGACATCTTCCCTGATGGCTCAAAAAACAGAAGCTCAGGCTCGCATGGCTGAAGAAGAAAAGGCGGTGCAACAGGATGAACGCAAAGAAATTTCAGCCGCCGATCTGCCTGCTCCGGTAGTAACCACCCTGGCCGGTGAAAACTTCCGCGAATGGACAATCCGCAAGGTGTACAAAATCAAAAGAGGTGATTCAGAGCTTTATGAAGTAAGCCTGACCAACGGTTCCGAAAATGTAACTGTAACGCTGGACAAAAACGGCAACCTGATCAGGTAAGTACAGCAATTGAATCAATAGCCTCTCAGGCATAGTATGTTAGACAATGGAATATTAATCTGAAATCCTGCCTGCCTTTTACACTAAAGGCATTCATCATAATTGGCCCCTAATCTGGTCGGAGTTCCTACCTATACTCTCCGACCTTTTTTTATTGGTACAAGCCGGTGAACACCTTGCAAAATCCCGCCTGGTGTATGAAAGAAAAATTGTGGTCCCCGGTACTCTTCGCATAGGTCTGCAATAACCCACTGTATTGCCGTACATGGGTTAAACCTGGTGTGGCCAGCGTATTGAACTGAATTTAATATATTTGCAATAGTGTTTCAATCAACAAAACAGGGGTGCTGCTGACCGGCACAGCCGGAACTTAAAGTGAAGCCCGGCAGTTTTTACTGTTGTATTCAACCTGAGGAATGGCCAAGAGCAAACCACAACCCTATTTGGAGTCAACGCTGGGCAAAGTAATTGCAGCCGTGGTACTGGGTACAGCGGCATTGCTGGTTTACTGGTCAGGTACCCGCCTGGCTTTCGATGAAGTGCTGGGTACGGTAGAAACAGCTACTGCACCCAATGAGCGGCTTTATCTGGTCAATAAATTGTTTCGCGACATCATCAGGCTCGATCAGGAACAGCGTATGCTGGCCGTAGAGCAGCCCGGCAATGTAAGCGGTTACACAATCCGATCCAGTGAGGAGATCCATCAAACCATGGATGAACTGCGTTGGGTGCTGGCTTCCGATTCGGTCCAGCTCAACCGGCTTGATGATATGCGGGGCGTATTGGAAGAACGCGATCGGCTTTTTCTCAACTACATCAGCCTGCGCAGTGATCTTATGAGCAACAAGGGATTGAGTGCCCAGGTGCGCTCACTGGCCGGTATGCTGGGTGAATCACGCCGAAAACCAACGGAGCAATTGGTTACCGGCCAAAGTACCCGCACCCGCACTACCACCATACTTCCAGCCGATACCATACGAATAGAACCGGAACCTGAGCGTCCATCCATGTTGAGGCGGGTGTTTGGTGGCAGACGAGCCAGTGAAATTGCCGTGGTCACACCGGTTACCATGGTAGAGGAGGAGGTAGACACCATTACCGACAGTGTGGTGATGACGGTGAATGATTCCCTCGTAGCCTTGGTAGAATCACGTTTGCGCAATATTGAACGGGTACAGCAAATGCGAAGCACCCGCCTGCTGGAGTCGGAAATTGAGTTTCTTTCGGTGAGTGCGGCTCTCATCACCGAGCTGATCGATATTTTACACGAGATTGAGGATGATGAGATTGCAGCGTCTGAGGCAGATCAGGCTGCGGCCCGGCAATTAGTGAGCGATGCGGTGGACAGATCGGTTTGGTTTCTCATTTTGCTTATCGGGGGTGCATTTGTGATGCTGTTTTTGGTAGCCACGGATATTTCCCGATCGCGGAAATACCGCCGTGAACTGGCCAGAGCCAAAGAGGCGGCTGAAAACCTCAGCCAGGTAAAACACAGATTTTTGGCCAATATGAGCCACGAGATCAGGACGCCGCTGCAAACCATAGTGGGCTTTGCCGAGCAGATGCGAACCCAATCCAGAGCAGATCAAACTGCACTGGACGCCATTTTCCGCAGTTCGGTGCATTTGCTGCAGATCGTGAATGAAGTGCTCGATTATTCGCGCATAGTGTCCGGAAAATTTGTGTTTACCGATCAACCCTTCCGCGTGGCTGAAGTATTACATGAAGTAGCCGGCATACTGCGAAGCCAGGCAGTGAAAAAGGGACTTCAATTTGAGTTTGAGACCAATGCAGAAAACACTGATATCCTTATGGGCGATGCCTTCAGATTGAAACAAGTATTGATCAATCTGGGCGGTAATGCCGTTAAGTATACCCGTCAGGGTAAAGTTAGTCTGATAGCCGTGGTGAGATATGAAGATGAAAAGCCCATGCTTGAATTGCTGGTGGAAGACACCGGCATAGGCATGGAGGAAGAAGATCTGAAACGCATATTTGATGAGTTTGAACAGGCCGGGAAACCCGGTGAGATGCAGGCTTCCGGTACCGGGCTAGGGCTCAGTATTGCCAAGGCACTCATCACGGCGCAAAACGGTACTATACAGGTGAAAAGTGCCAAGGGTGAAGGCACTTCATTTTGGGTGATGATCCCTTTTACCAGGGCCGATTCGCTGCCTGAAACCGATGAAGCCAGGCCGGAATGGTTGCTTACGGGTGTTCATGCCCACATTGGGAAAGTACTGATCATAGACGATGATCCGTATATACTGAAACTGTACCGGGAGATTTTACAGAAGCATGGGGTGGCATGCGAAACGCTTTTGCAGACATCGGGTGAGGAAACATTGCCCGAAGGCAAATTCTGTATGGTTTTTACGGATATACGCATGCCCGGCAAAGATGGCCTGATGTGGCTGGCTGAACTCAGGGCTTCACATGGAGAGGAATATCCCGTTATTGCAGCTACTGCCCAGGTGCTTCAGGAGGAAACCGCATCGCTGGTGGATGCCGGTTTTACGGATATTCTGCGCAAGCCGTTCAGGGAAGCTGATCTCATTGGCCTGGTGGCCAGATATGCCGGAAATGCCGGCAAAGAAACAGAAGCCATGGCAGGTAAAACTGAAGAATCACTGACACCAGATCATGAAGATCTGTTTATTGCTGAAACCCGGATTGATCTTCAACAGGCCGGTACGGCATTATTGAGCAGCAGTTCTGAGAACCTGACCCACGCACTGCACAGGATGGCCGGGAGGTTGGGGCAGGCCGGTCACAGAGATCTTTACGTGAGACTGCGGCGTGCCGAGGTGGATTTGAGAGATGCGGATTTACGCGAAGAAGACAAGGAAGCGATAGCTGCTTTGCTCGCAGATGTAGAAAAACTCATCAAAACCCTGGCCCTGTATTCTACCGAAGAAAGTGCGCAAATAGGGGGCTGATCAGGTAGTAGAAACTGAGCTCGGGAAAATTGACAGGGCACAGCCCGCCATGAAATGACCGGAACATGAGCAGCGGCTCAATCCACCGGAATTACCCAGACCACCCTCCATTGGTTGCCATGTAAGGAAAAGCTGTCCCAGTAAGCCATTTTGGTTACTGTGGTGGATGTGCCAGCCTGAAAAAAGGAATAAGTAGTTTCGCCATTGTGATCGGCGGCAATTTTTTGAGCGGCTGCAAGCAGATCCGGAAAATCCTGATAAAGCGGATCAGTGAGCACATTGAGGCCAATTTCTTCTTCGTCCTCATCGTAGAGCACCAGGCCTGTGGTTTCCATTACCCAGATTTCAAAGTCCTGCCCGGCGGTAATGGGTTCAATAATGCGTTTAAGCAATGCTGCCGGTTCAAACACCATATTGATAGCACCCAAAACCTGCCCGGACTGCATGATGGGATGCATATCCACGGCAGCGTAATACCCTTCGGCAACCATTAAGGTATTGCTCAAAACGGGTTCGCCGGATTGAAATGACTGGATGATGTGCTCCTGTTGGCTGACGTCAGACCCTTCGTATATCTGGTACATTTCAGGTTCAATAAGCTGGATAATGCCTTCAGGAGTGATGAAAACAAACTCACGGGCCAATGTCGATTCACCGTACAGGTATTGCAGGGCCTGCCTCATTTCCGCTGAGTCCACACCGGAAACCGAAAACTGATCAATAACCGGATTAATGACTGCATGGGCTGAGTCGAAGGAAGCTTTCAGTGCAATAACCACTTCATTGATTTGTTGCGGGAAAAAAATGGGATCATCCTCGCTTTTTTTTTGGCAGCCGGTAATGAAAAGACACAGGGCGGGCAACAGGAATATTGTACGCAAGCGCATGAGATACAGTTTTTATGAGGCCGAACGGCAGGCCGCGACAAATGTATAGAAACTCCATGTAAATTTCGGTGTTCAGCGAGGCAAATAAGGCAGTTTAACCGGAAGAGCCAAGCCAGTGTTGCACATATGCCCCGCGGGGGTCGTACATCTCCGCCTGCCTTTCAGTATTGAGTACTCTGTTTTCACGGGGATCGGCACCTACACCGGCCAGGTAATTCCAGTTGCCGTAATTACTGGCGGGGTCGTAATCAATCAGCAGCGACTCAAAGTACTCAGCCCCCATAAGCCAGTTGACTTTGAGGTTATTGACCAGAAATGAAGCCACGTTCTGCCTGCCGCGGTTACTCATGAAACCGGTGTTATTCAGTTCAGTCATATTGGCATCAATAAAAGGGACTCCGGTTTTTCCGGTTTTCCAGCGTTCAAAGGTTTCATGGTCGTCGGTCAGATCAGTCCGGGTTTTGCCTTTGGTACCTCCGGGTTCAAATATCCGGTCACCGTATTTTTTGAGCATCAGCCTGAAAAAATCTCTCCATAGCAGCTCGAAGTACAATTGATGGGTGGAATCATTTTTCTTTCGCTTTTGCTCGTACTCCTGCAATTGAAAATAAATGTACTTGGGTGAGATGCAACCCTGAGCCAGCCATGGTGACAATTTGCTCGAATAGTCTGCACCCAGCAAGCCGTTGCGGGTATCGCGGTAGCCGGCCAGCGCATCGGTATCCCAAAAGTAATGCTGCAGCCTTTCCAGTGCCCTGGTTTCTCCGCCCGTAAAGCAGATGGCAGCGCGGGGATCGGTTTTAAACGGTTCATAGCCCAGTTCGTGCATATCCGGCACCGAACCCGGCATGATGGGATGGATAACGGCGGGTAACTTTTCAGGTGAAGGCAAGGGTTTCCTGATAGGAACTATCTTTTCCACTTCCTTTCTGAACTGCGTAAACTGATCGGGGGTATGTGTTACGGGAAAGGGGAGATCATGAGTATAGAGTAGCATTTTTCCGCGGAAATAATTGATTTCCCGGCCAAGCGTCCACAATTTTTGCTCCAATGTATTCTGCACCTTGAGCTCCTCCTCGGTTCGCTCCATATTGCAGAAAACCCGGCTGGTATCAGTTTCCTTAACGATGTTAAAAATCTCATCCTCGGGTATGCCTACGCGAACAATGAGTTCAGAGCCTGCCTTTTGAAGGCTGTGCTTGAGGTCCAGCACCGATTCAATGAGGAATGCCGCCCTGAATGGCCCCGTTTTTCTGAACCCAAAGGACGTAACATCGCGAAAAAGACGGATATCGAAAATGTAGACCGGAATGATCTCCCTGGCACGCTGCAAAGCTTCGTGCAATGCTTCATTATCGTGCAGTCTCAGATCGTGCCTGAACCACACTACTACGCGTTTGAGTTTGTTTTTGCCGGTGGCTGTTTCCATGTGCAATAGAATTAAGGGCCAGCGTTTATTCCCTTGTTTAATACAGCGTACCCTTGCTTACATCGGTAAGGCGGAAATAATCACGCATGGTAGTCATCAATGCCGTTCTTTCCGCAGCCGTTCCAAACAGGGGCACATAGTTACCGTTGGCCAAAGCTATTTCCATGAAGGCCGAAGATAGTAACTTATTGTATACTTGAACGGCAAAGTTGTATTGCTGTTCAAGTGTGCCCTGTTCCCATGTAAAATACCCTGCGGTGTCCGGCAGTGTCCACTTCACGGTAAACACATCTGCTACCTCATCCGATTTTTCACGGAAGATCATAATGTAAGCTTCATCCTTACGCCAGTTATCGGCAATACTCACTGTTAAAAACCGGTCTTCGGGCTTGCCTGGGTAGGTGCGCAGCGTGTAAAGATCAGGGCCGCCCGGCTGTCTGGTCAACCGGTAGGAAGCACTTCGGATGTTTTTGAAATACAACCTCGATGGGTCGCTGGTTTTGAAAACGTTCACGGATCCATCGGCCACAGGTGCCTCGGGCACCCCACAAAAAGTGATCCCAAAGAATAATAAAGGCAGTGCTATCAACAAACCTGCAGCTGTCGGGAAAAATGTCTGTCCCGGGGAAAGCGTGCTCATGTTTTTTTTATATAGCTCTTTGTTGTGCATACTCTCAGGAAAAGCAGAAGGAGGTAAATTGTTTGGCAAAGATGGGCAAGGGCGCAGTAAAATTTCTGGTGAAAGCTTATGCCAATTAAGAAGGTTGATTACATTTGCAACAAGGCCAAAAGGGCCCGGCTGATGATTGTCATTGGTCGTCAACGAATAAAGCTCATGCGGGTTACTTTAACGCTTTGAATCTACAAACTTTTACTATTAGAGTTGGATTTTAGCGGTGTAGGGCGGGCCTCAGTTCCGGCATCCGGAATTTCTGTTGATTCAGAACAAGGGGATTACTGAAGTTGCGAAACTACTCTATACATGACTTTTCGGGGTTTCAAAGCACCCTTAACCCGTGTGAGCTTTCCTATTATGAATTCAACCCGGACTACATTTTTTTGGCAGATCAGCATGCCCGGCAGTGCGCATGTATCGTATCTTTTGGGCACCATGCATGTACGCGACGAGCGGGCATTCCGCTATTGGGCTGAAGCATGCCGGGCCATTGATCAGTGTGAAGTGGTGGCACTGGAAACCAATATAGACCAGTTGAAAGACCTTGGACTCGAAAGCCGACTGATGATTGGCGGTGATCAATCGCTGAAAGATTTGCTGAAGCCGGCCGAATACACGAAGGTTAAGCGGTATTTTGAACGGATTACCGGTAAGCCGCTGCGCATAGTAGAGTACATGCATCCCATTTTTGCGGAAGGCATGCTGAGTGCAGCATTAATGGAGAATCAGCGACCTTTTGCGCTGGATGAAGCCCTGTACATGTACGCGCAACGGAAAGGGAAGCCCCTTACCGGAGTAGAGCCTATAGATTTCCACGTGGGTGTGCTGGACAAGATGCAAGCTGCGGATTCAGCCCGAAACCTTTACCGGGCGATGAAAAATATCGGTGCCTATCGAAAGAAGCTCAATCGCATGGCCGATTTGTATGCTGCCGGTGAACTGCAGTAGCTGAATGCAGCATTGCTGAGGCAAAGCGGTAAAATGCGGAGGGTCATGATATTTGAGCGCAACATTCACATGGCTGAAACCATAGCCATGCTGGCCGGGAAATCACCCACATTTATTGCGGTGGGTGCCGGGCATTTGTCGGGTGCCAGTGGCATTTTAAGAATGTTGAAGCATCGGGGATTTCAGCTTAATCCCTTATCTTGCCCTGAATGAAGCAGCCCCATGATGTATTGAAGGAAGTGTGGGGGTATGATCAGTTCAGGCCTCTGCAGGAAGACATCATCCGCTCGGTTCTGGCCGGAAGGGATACCCTGGCGCTTTTGCCTACAGGCGGAGGCAAATCTATATGTTTTCAGGTGCCGGCATTGTGTTTAAAGGGGCTTACCCTGGTGATTTCTCCCCTTATAGCCCTGATGCGGGATCAGGTGGATAATTTGCGCAAACGCGGCGTTAATGCTGCAGCACTGTACAGCGGTCTCAACAGAAATCAGATTGACATGATACTGGACAATGCCGCATATGGGCATTATAAGCTGCTGTATGTGAGCCCTGAAAGGCTTCAAACCGAAATGTTTGCTGCCAGGCTTGAGAAGATGCCGGTCAGTTTACTGGCTGTGGATGAAGCGCATTGTATTTCACAATGGGGTTACGATTTCAGGCCACCTTACCTGGAAATAGCCGCACTGCGAACAGTTAAGCCCGCTGTTCCGGTTATTGCCCTCACGGCTACAGCAACCCCGGAAGTGGTTACGGATATCAGGGAAAAGCTGGCATTCAGGAATGGTGAGGTTTTTCAGCAGAGTTTTGTGAGGGGCAATCTGACCTATTTGGTAAGAAAGCCCGACAGCAAGGAAGCTGCGCTCACCAACATTTTGAAGAAAACAGAAGGCACGGCGGTGGTATACGTTCGAAGCCGCAAACGCACAGAATCGTACAGCAGAATGCTCAACCAGCTCGGCATCAGTGCCGATCACTATCATGCCGGCCTGGAACCGATTGAACGCGAGCGGAAGCAGCACCGCTGGATCAGCGATGAAGTGCGCGTGATGGTAGCTACTAATGCTTTTGGCATGGGAATCGACAAGCCTGATGTGCGATGCGTGGTTCACATGGATGTGCCCGAGTCGCCGGAAGCTTATTTTCAGGAGGCCGGCAGAGCCGGCCGGGATGGTTTGCCAGCCTGGGCTGTTTTACTTTACCAGCCTTCCGATGCCATCAAGCTCAGGGAACAGTTTGAGCAATCTTATCCTCCGCTTGAGCTGGTGAGGAGGGTTTACGGCGCACTGGCCCACAAGTTTCAATTGGCTGAAGGCTCTCAAAGCGACGAAACCTTCCCCTTTGACCTGAATACTTTTTGCAAAACATTTGGCTTGCCGGTGATGGAAACCTTCAATGCTTTAAAACTTTTGCAGGATAACGGATGGATACAGATGACGGAAGGCGTGTATCAGCCCAATACGGTGTTTATAGAACAGGATAAGGAGTCGGTGTATGATTTTCAGTTGCGCCATCCTGATCTGGATATAGTGCTGAGGGCCATGCTTCGCTTGTATCAGGGGCTGCACATCAACGACACGCCCATTCGCGAAAGTCAGATTGCCCGCTTTACCGGCCTGGACGAAGGGGTGGTTTTCAGGCGGCTCAAGCAATTGGACGAGAATCGTATCATCCGTTATCAGCAATACACGTCCTCACCGGGCATCGTGTTTCTGATGGAACGCGTAAAACCGGAGAATCTGCAGTTTAACACCGCCCGGCTCACCTTTTTAAAAGAACGGCACGAGTTCCGGGTTCGCACTATGATTCAGTACTGCAATCAACCGGTGTGCAGGAGTGTGCAATTGCTGGCCTATTTTGGCGAAAAAAGCAGTGCTGCCTGCGGCCAGTGTGATGTTTGCCGCCGGAACAAAAATACCGGAGCGGTGAAGCCGGAAGTGATCAGTTACTGGGAAAAGAAGATCATGGCTGCCGTGGAGTCGGGGCCGGTAGTATTGCACAAGTGGATCCTTGAGCAAAAGGAAGACCACGTACCGGCGATATTGCAGGTGGCCGGCCATTTGATTGATCAGGGGGTACTTTTCATGGACGGTGAAAGCATCAGAAAGAACACCCGCTCCGATTAATTGGTTATCTTTGCCGGGTACCTGATTTTGCCTATGAAACCGGTAATACTGACCACTGTATTTCTGCTGACTGCCCTTGCCGGGCTCAAAGCTCAGGTGTTTGTATTGCCCGATTACGACAAGCGCAGCCACAAGCATGTGGATATCATAGCCATACAGGTAACTGATGAGCATACCCTGGTTCGCTGCAGATATGTAGTGCAGGACGACTACAATCCGCTTTTTGAGCAGCTCACCATTTTTATGAAGCAGGAAACCTTTATCCGCGACCGGGCCACGGGCAGGCTGTATCAGTTAATGGACACGAGAAACATCCCCATTGAGCCGGGCAGGAGGCTGCTTCAACGCCCCGGGCAGGTGGTGGAGTTTGACCTCATTTTTCCGCCTATCCCAAAGACCATTAAGCAGATCGACATTTTTGAGCACACTGCCGAACAGGGCTTTAACTTTTACAGTATCATACTGGAGCCGGTGGCCTGAGTGGTGGGGGTGAATTGTGTTGTGAAATGCAGGCTAAAGTGGGCATGATGCTGTCGGCCGTTTTACTGTCGTTTTGCTAGAAGTAGGTGTTTACGGCAAACTCAAACTGGTCAATGAAGATTTGCTTAATAATCGAAATGTTGTTCTGTTCATAAAACAGAAGCATGGCTTTCTTATATTCGACAGCGTCAACCGTTCTGAATGAAACCGGGCAGTATTGAAAATTCATCAGCACTGCGGTGCACAGTATTCTGGCTGTTCTTTTATTTCCGTCCACAAATGGCTGGATGTAAGATATCAACACCAATATCAGTAAAGCCTTCTCAAAAACGCTTTCTTTATTGTTCACCAGTTCACACATGCTCGTAAGCACTTCCTTTATCTGGAATTCATTGTCTAACGGTCTATAATTTGTCCCCGAGATACCAACTCTTCTCTTTCTGATGTTCTTATCGGCTCCCAGTTCTTTGATCAGCAAGCTGTGTAAGTCCTCAATTGTAGAAACGGATAATGGTATCAGGTAACCGGGGTTTTCAATGATAAAATCTATGGCCTCTTTGTGGTTTAAAAGCATAGTTGCTTCTTCCCTGGTTTTCCCAGCTGCAGTTTCTTATTCTTTGAGAAGCCTTTCTGTTTCCAGGAGGGAATATGTATTTCCTTCAATTTGAGAGGATTTCCAGCTTAAGTCAATTGCCAGCCGCTCAAATTCCTTATTGTATTCCGTTTCAGAGAGTTGAGCTATATTTTTTTCGAATTGCTTTTGAAGTGAACTAAGGATATCCAATTCGTTGGTTGTAAATATGCTACATGATTGAAGAGTATCAGGTATGAGTTTAAAATTAAATGTTTCCTTGATTGCCCTTTCATCGATTTCTTTTTGATAGTAGCGATCAATATCAACGGGATAAAGAACTTCATAGGTGGGTGAAATCATGTATTTCGTGGATTTTCCCTGTCCTTTTTTGTTAGCAGGTTTTCCTCTATCAGTTTCGAAAGCAATCTTTTAACAGTGGCGTAACTCGCTGAATGGGAAACATTTTCGTATATCTCACTGGAAGAAACTTCCCGTTTCTTTTTAATGAACTCAATGATGGCTGACTCTCTTTGATCAATCATAGCGTATCGGTTTTCGGCTCATAAATATAGTTATTCAAGCTCAAAAATTGGGTTTTTTGCACTGTATGATTTGTCACAATGAGCTGCAATGGTTTGCGGGAAAACGTATGTTGAGTTTCAACTTCAATAACGCTGTCCACCCAACATCGTCAATTCAATAAACTAGTACTCCATATCATGAAACAAGATATGCACCTGGTGAAATCAGACCCGGAGTATTCTTCAATGGGGTATGCAGAGAGATTGCCGGCGTGGATCCTTTACTGGACCGTTTTATGCGCACTATTAGTTCGCCCATACCCATTACAGTTTGCCAACGAAAACTCTCCATACTTTTTCTTACCGATGATTCCGGCAATGCCCGCCTGCGATTTAGTTGTTCGTGGTGTGTATATGTAGAAGTGGAAGATTTTAACTTCAGAATTTTTTTGATTTGAGTTGTTTGTCCCAGCTGTTATTGGTGTGAATGTTCTCATTTTTCAACAGACGTTCTACTTCATTGATTTCTTTTTGGTTGCTGGACTTTTTGAGTAAAGTTACAAGCGTGTTAATTGTCGGTCTGATATTCCGTGATTTCAATTCGTTGTAATATTTCATAGCCTGACCGAAGTCTGTTGTTACTGAGATAAGCGTGTTATATGTTACCAAATCGGCCTCTACATGGTGTTCATTCATCGCTTTCAGAACATCCTTTCTTTCTTCGACATTTGTTGTCAGACTTAACAAAGTGTTGAATGTCTGTGTATTGGGCTGTATTTTAAGTTTATTCATAGCTTTTAAAATTTCTAGTCCATTTTCCAGGGTCAGGCATTTAGAAATTAAAACATTGAATGTGTAGGCGTTGGGTTTTAGGTTTACATCAAAAATTTTATCAAAATAGGAAAACGCTGTTTTCAAGTCTGATGAAAGTGAAATGAGAATATTATAAGTCGTTGTCGTAAGCGGGACGCTGACAGCCTGGTACTGTGTCAGGATTTTGTTGGCTTGCTCAATATTTTCACACAGTTGAAGATGTGCGTTGAGAATGTCAAAATTTGGCTTAACAAAGTTGTTTTTGTAGTCGTTTCTGATTTTTTTCGCTGTCGTCAACGCTTGGTCAGTGTCGATCATCTTCTGTTTAACTTTCTCTTTTAAGTTAAGCAGGTCTTGTCGCCATTGTTTTGTTAATACCATTTTCAATTGATCAGGCATTTATCGATAGTGTTTTTGCTTAATGGAAGGTACAATAAAAACGCCCAAACCTCTGAGCCTTTGATAATCGGATCGTTACGCCACCTTTTCCTCTAAGCTAAATTGGTTTTATTGGATGTCTGGCAGCTGTTCGGATTTATTGTGAAGTTTAAGAGAGGGCATGTACAGTTATTGGTGTTCCGAAATCTCCTTTAATTTATCCAGGGCTTTAGGATAAGTGTTTTTAAAATAGTCCAAATACTCGTCTATAGTGTCTATATCTACAGTTACAGTGGTTATGCCATTGTTTTCCTGGTATGAATAATTTTCATGCCCGCCTGCCCATTTTTCGACTTGTTCACCTGTAGTTACTTCAGTATCACCATCCAAAATACCGTAATGCCTTATGGATATAAACCGGGCAGGTTGGTGTTCTTCGATTTCAGAAACCATTCCGCCCTTTTTCCCGTTTTCGTCCACGCCTACAAAATGAATTTTACTTCCTTTTTCCCAACTTCCTTCGTAGGTGGAAGACGGATTAAATGCCGATGTCCAATGTTCATAGGTGCTTTTGTCTTTCAAGCCCAACATCGTTTCATAAACTTTTAGCGAAGTTGCGTTGATCTCTTTTTTGAATTGTAGCTTTTTCATAGCAATGTCATGGTTTCAATTCCAAATTTACTCATTTTTTTTTTTGACAGGGCTTATAAGCTTCCCCAATTATCAGTTCATCAACCGGCGTGCTTTGGAAAAATATTTTTCCGCATTTTCCTGTTCCCCTTTTGCTTCGTAAAATCGCCCCATCGCCATATAAGCATTCGGGCTATCAGGATACAGCCTGATGTATTGATTGAGGAAAATAAGTGCCCTGTCAAAATTATTTTCCATTGCCCAGCTCCTCCATGCCAGGCCGTTAAATTCACTTTCTGACGGCAGTATTTCATAACCCATACGTTTTGATACATTTTGAAAGTGATTTTCGAGTATTGTGCCGGTACTGTCCGTTAAGGTTTGAAATGAGGGGCGTTGATAAAAGTCAAATAGAAACTTAAGTGCGTCATAAAAAGCCAGCAATGGCAATGACCCATGGTATTCATTTTCATAGTATTTGGCGCCCCATCTTAATTCTGCGTTTGCTGATTTCCTCAGGGTATCTTCAAAAATGAGAATTGACCTGATTCCGATGGTGGCGTTGGTAGTGTCTCGAATGGCTACAGCAGTATCTGTCATTTCAGCAGGCATACTGTTAGCAATGGCGACATAGAGATTTCTGTTTTTGAACTTGTCTTCATTGAAAATTTTCCCGGATTGTTGAATCAATTTCATATTGTCCCACCAAAGAGATGGATCTATGGTAATATAAGAAGTAAACAGGTCAGTATGGTTTAGCATTATATGTGTTGCCAACAGACCTCCGGCTGAATGCCCGACAAGTATGTTATATGGTGCGGTAGAAAATCTGGATTCAACATAGGGGATGAGCTCATTTTTTAAGAATGACACAAAGGTTTCTCCACCGCCATTTGTTGAGTCATGACTATTCGGGTCGTGTGTAGGTGTAAAATCTCTTACTCTGTTGGTGTTTAGGATTCCAACAACTATCATTTCCGGTACTACGTAGTTTAGACTCAAATGGTAAACTACTCCAGTCATCGGGTGAAAATTCCGGTCACCATCCAGTACATAGATTACTGGATAAATTTTTTCCGGGGAGTAATTCGGAGGCAGATATACCTGAATATCTCTTCTTTCATCAAGAACACGGGAATACAAACTATCATAGGTTCCAATCGAAATTATACCGGCTTCTTGTCCGAATACATTGGGAATTTGAAAAAGCAGAATAAGCAAAAATGGATACTTCATAGCTTCAGGTGAGCCATACAAGCGGCTAAATTAAAAAAAGTTAAAGAAGCTAGAGAAGTATCACTACCTTGTGTATCATGAACAAAACACCGGCACTTTACATCAGTAAAAAATTATTGAACAGCTATTTGTTTTTAGCTTTTGTATTTGCCTGCTGCAAGCCTGACAGTCAAACAGAGGCCTATCAATTTGCCGATCTGCCTGATGTACGCATACACTATACTGAAAAAGGTGAAGGCTTCCCGCTCATCCTCATCCATGGCAGCCTTACTGATCTAAGGTACTGGGAGGCGCAGGACACGGCATTGTCCAAACATTACCGGGTAATTATGTACAGCAGACGGTACAATTATCCGAATCAGAATAAAACTTTTCATCATCATTCGGCAATTGATGAAGCTCATGATCTGTTAGCCTTGATGAATACACTTGATATTGAACAAGCACATATTCTGGGCCACTCCTATGGTGCTTATACTGCGCTTTGGTTTGCACTCGAAAATCCTGAGCGTGTTAAAAAACTGGTATTGGCAGAACCACCCATTATGCGATGGCTTCCTGATATACCGGGAGGTGAAGGGATTATGGAACACTTTATGGAAAACACCTGGCATCGCTTAGCCCGGGAGTTTACCGAACAAGGTGAAATGGCCGGCATTGAAGCTACTGCAGGTTGGTACTTTGGGCAAAGTCTTGATTCAATACAGGAGATATGGCGCGGCTATTTTATTGACAACGCCAAAGAATGGCATGCACTTACCATTTCGGAAGATGCTTTTCCAATGATTGATTATGAAAGCGTGCGCAATTTTGTAAGACCAACACTTATTCTTTCAGGTGCATTAAGCTCCGGTAACTTTAATGACTTGATTGATACTCAGCTTGAAGGCTTGCTGCCAAACAATGAGCGGAATGTTATTGAAAACGCAGGTCACGAAATGTTTTTGGATAATCCACAGGAAACTAATCTTGTTATTTTGAATTTCCTGAATAAACCATGAATGGCCGACTTTGAACCCTGGTGCTTAATTTTTTTTATTTGGGCATGGTATGGATGAGCCTGCAAACTTGCTCAATTTTTTGATGGGGGATATCTTTTTGTTATTACGATTGCCGGATATTCTCCGAATCTGCTCATCATTTTGCTGTATTGATCCTCAATAGCCATCAATTTATCCAGGATATGTTTGCCAAAAAGCCACTTATGTATATATATGTTCATAAAGTATTTGTTAGTGCTCCTCCAGCAGTAGAACTCAATATCATTACTAAACTCAAATGATTTCCTGAACCAGCCCGGACTATGAGGGTAAAAATACAAGCGAGGTTGATTGGGAAAAATTCTTACATAAACCTTACCTGCCAAATGTCTCACAATCCGATACAATTGAATGATGTTCAATGTCAAATTCATGAACCAGCTGTGGTAAAACCAGCAATAGATGATCACAATCTTTGAATCTGACTTTGCAACCCTGTACATTTCCTTAACTGCGGTTGCCTGGTCGTTCTTTGGAATGTGGTAAAGAGTATGTTGGGAAAGTACGGTATCCACTGAATTATCCTGTATGGGGATATTGGTAATATCACCGCATATGTAAATCCCGCGTTTACCGGCCTTTTCAAGATTGAATTTTGCCTGTATTAAAGCATTGATGGAAATATCTACACATACCCTGTATTCATACCCGTCACAAAGTGTCACATATTCCGGTAAACCGATCGGACCGGAAGCAATATCCAGTAAATAAGTGCCGGATGGTGCATAGAATCGCGATGCCCTGGTAAAAGATGTCCGCATGTATTTTGAAGAAACTTCTCTGAAATCAACCCATTGGGGGCTATCCTCATAAATTTTAAGCGAATCCTTGACCTGGTAACTGACTTCATTGTAGTAATCAAAAACTCGTTTTTTGTCAAATGACATATTGCTGCGAGTATCTTTGCCGTCACCAACAAATAACGCATATTGCTCGTGCAGTACAATGATGTCGTCAAAAACCGGATAAAAGTATTGCCTTGATTTATCGATAAAACCCCTGGTCAAATTTCCAAAACTTTCATAGTTATCAGGAATGTTGTAATGGGTAAAGTTCTCTTTAATAACCAAATCAAGTCCATTTTTTGTAACCGGGCACCTTAGATTCAATAATATATCCATTGCATGTTGTTGTTTGGATCAATGTTCGACCTGTGTTAATTGGGGGCAACTTAAACAAAATGATATCCATAAAAAAAACACCACCATTTTTTGATTAGCTAAATATAGCCAATGATTCCAAAGCAGGGGCGGGTTTTTACCGACAGATCGTGTGTTTGGATTTTCCGGGTTAAGTTGATGCCTCCTGATACAATGCTTACTTTTCGTGCTGTTGTGCGATTGACCGTTGCATCCGGCCAATCATATAGCTGCCAACAGGTACATTTTAATACTCCCGGAATTGGTCGAGGGGTTGTAATATTCGGGTGATAAGTACAGGTAAAACAAATTGAACGATTATCTATTTGATGGTCTTCTGAAGTTGAGATTCATGATAGGCATTCTCTTGAAAATCCGGTTGTTCTCTACTACATTCCAGAGCCCAAATTGAACACCATACAGATTTTTTGTACGATTAAATGCGCCAATGGCTACACCATTTAATGTGTTGCTTCTGTTATTGAGCAGGCTAACTGTTACGCCATTCATGATGTTTGCATTAGAGCCGATAAAAATGCCCATTGTAAGGCCGTTTATGATATCGATGAGTTCATCATTCCAATAAGTTATACCAAATGGGCTTAAAAACAAACCATTTAATGTATCGCCCGCTATAGATAATCCACCAATACCAACACCGTTTATATTGCAAGAGAATTGGCCCAGGCCACTGATGACCATTCCGTTTATTAAACTCGTTTCACCCATTATTCCATTGATTAAGAGGCCATTGATTATTGAGTCGGAACTTGCCAACAGCCCAACAGACAATCCGTTTGTCTTTGTTGATTTCGTAATACCGGCAAGATTTAAGCCATTTATTTGACCAACGTTTTTATCCCGAATGTTAAACCTCAGGCCGGAATGCGTTTTTGAATTCCCGAAACAGATGCCATAATCACTCAAACCGATGGTAAAATGTTTGTTCTGTCCGTAACTAACTACAGAAACGAAGACTAAAATTTGAATGAAAAGCAGTTTCAGTTTATCCATAATGCCACTGTATTCCTTCTTGTGATTTAAAGTGCCGGTACATCTGAAAATTTTCTATGTCCTTTTACTGACGAATTGACTATAGACCCATTATACTTTAAGACAACAGTAAAACCAGGTTCCGTTCAACAGCGGCTCTATTGTTCGTGCTGCGCACGCAACGAAGCCTTAGTTGTTATGGGAAGTGCTTATTTCGTCCAATTATCAAGTTTAATATTCTTAATTCTGAAAATGGTTTGTGTTATTCGTTACCATTGTCAGGTCAAATGCTACTGCTGTGCAACCGATTAATAAGTCAAAGTCATCAACAGTATTTCCTGATTTTCTTAAACGAGCCTTTTCTTTTGCGTAAGTGTCAATTGCTTCAAAAATAGGAAGGATTTGAATTCCTGTTAAAAAACTGTCTAATGCTTTTTGATTTTTCTCAGGATTCTTGCTGTTTTCAACACCGAATTTTAATTCAGCAAGTGTGATTTCGGAAATGAAGCAATTTTCTATTTTAACAGCTTTAAATTTCTTGTCAAGGTCATACAACCCTTTTAAATAATAAATGCAAATATTGGTGTCAAGTAGATATTGCTTCACAGGTCTTCAATTTTTCTGTTAAAGCTTCTACTGTCTCTGATTTCTTTAGTAATCTTTTCAGCACTTTCTGATTTGTCCCAAGCACCGAAAGCCTTTTCAAAGGCATTTCTTTTGTCTTTAAGGTCTGATTTAATAGACTTCGTCAACTTGGAAATTAGGTCAAGTTTGCTACTTGGGTCTAAATTCTTAAGCAATTCTAAGTAACCATCTATTAATCTGTTTTTGAAGTCTGCTGTTTTCATAGTCACAAATATAACAAAATTTATGGCGTTTTTTATACTCACTTTCAGTCTTTTCTGAGCACTGAAACAGCATTTCCCACCAACGTCAGTCCATCCCAAAACCCTCCCCACCATCCAAAAATACCTCATTCTGCTCAAATGGAAGCATTTTAAGGAGGTTTAGGGAGTAAAACGGGTGCAAAAACCAAAGCCGGATTTTGAAATTACAATGCGGCATAGGGCAATAAAATGCTGAAAATGAATCAAAATCCCAAAATAATACCATTGCTGACCTCCTATATCCGGAAATCTGCCCATGTCCAATTACTGCCAAACTGACGAAAAACCCATAATACTTTAAGACAACAGTAAAACCAGGTTCCGTTCAACAGCAGCTCCATTGTTCGTGCTGCGCACGCAACGAAGCCTTAGTTGTTAGTGGCACGTGTTTTGTCTGTTGTAGATGGTTATGTCAGCTTAATTCGTTTCGGAGGCTGATTACAGTAATGAATAATGGTCTATTTCTATCAGCCATTTATTATTTATCTTTTTCCATACTAATGTGAACCGCACTTCGGACAAGTGTTCTTTCCCTTCGTGCAGAAATTTCATTCTCGAAATCCCTCTTTGAATGGCTATGTTTTCATAAACCTCAATGTGAATGTTTTCCAAATTCCACGAAATTCCCCTGTCTTTCAGCTTATTCCAATATTCATCTACGGCTTGTCGGCCTTTAACTTCGTGCTTGTTACCTGTCAATACCGCATTATCAGCATAAAAGGATGCCACTTTTAAAAAATCATTTTCCATAAATGCCTTTTCCATTTCTCTGTTTGTTTTAAGAATGGCATTTATTTCGATTTCGTTAATATTGTTCTGTAAATAATTTTCAAAAATCGTCTGAACTTTATTAGGTTGCTGCATATTCCAAGCGGTTATTACCACGACCATATTTTGTTCGGGTGATACGATGATGTTCTGTCCACCCGCACCCCGTGCAAGAAATACGTTAGACTTCAAATTATCATTGGTAACTGGGTTGCTCCACCAAAAATATCCGTAATCGTAGCTGCTGTAAAAGCCGTTTCGCTCGGCATTCTTGACCATTGGTGAGGTTGCGGCTTCAACAAAAGATTCGGGAATAACCTGAACATTGTTCCACTTGCCTTTTTGAAGATACAACTGTCCGATTTTAGCCATATCACGTGATGTTAAGGATAGTAAAGCCATTCCATTGTTCTGTGCCCCACCGTTGCCCTGCCAAAAACGATAATTGGTAATGTCCAAATAACTAAATAGATATTTTTCAGCGAAGATGTCTATATTCATTTTCGATGCGTTCTGAATAATTCCTGCTGTCAGAACAGGGGCGGCACTGCTATAATTAAACATACTCCCCGAAACGGTGTCCATTGGTGTTTTCAGGATTAATTCATACCAATTGCCTTCTGTTTCCAATACTTTTCGCCAGTTATTGTCAGGGTCATCCCAAGGAAACTCTTTCCATTTCATACCGTGTCGCTGTGTCAACAAATCCTGTATGGTAATTTTTTGTTTTGTACCGTCAAGTGAAAAGTCAGGATAATATTTTGATATGAGTTCCTGTTCATTGTGTATAAACCCATTCTGTAAAGCGCATCCCAAAAGTGTTGCTACGATACTTTTAGTTACGGATTGTAATTGGTGAACCGTATCCTTATGCCAGCCATTATAGTATCCTTCAAAAGCAAGCTTTCCGCCTTTAACAACCAGTAAGCTGTGAACATCCCCAAACGCTCCTGCTTTTATTGCGCTGTCTGCCAATAAAGCGTTTCGATATAAATCATTATTTGCAGGCTTTTTGTCAAAATTTATTTGACAAAAGGAATTTACAGATATGAGTAATAAAATTAATGTTGTGCTTGTTTTCATATTTCTATCAGTTTAAATCTTACCAGTTGCCCGCATAATTGAGGTCTTCATTGGTCATTTGTTTTAAGAAATCATATTTCAGCTTTGTTATTTGTCGTATGTGCAGATAGTCGTGTGCAAGCCAGTTTGATAAAAACATTTTGGCGGTCATTTTTCCGAATTTCGGATGTTCATAAGCGTTGTCCCATTGGGGATTTGAAAGACTTTGCAACCATTTAACAGATTGTTCTCTTTCTGTCAGGAAGTCGTTTAACTTATCAGGATAATTTTGCTGAATGTAGTTTCTCATTTCTACCCAACCTTGTGGGTCAATTGGTGGAAGGGGTTCTGTTGGCGTTTCAAGAAGGTGTCTTGTTCGTGTCCTGAAATCTTCTCTTTCTTCATCATATAAATGGCAAACAATTTCGAGTAAGCACCATTTTTCAGCATTTGGTTTCCACAAGTATATTTCTTCTGTCAAACCGGATAACAACTCTTTAAAAACAGTTCTGTTTTCTGATAGTCCGTTTATAATTTTTGTATAATTCATTTTGTATGGGTTTTATCCACTACATTATTGGGCTGTTCGCAATATTGTCGTGTCTTGGTAGTCGGTCAACATAGCTGCTAACGTTTTTCAGCTATATGCAGGC
>JBJHCA010000051.1:0-24082 GCA_050485785.1 Saprospiraceae bacterium
ATATCGCATTTACCGGCCACTACTTATTTTTTAGTAATACAAGGTGTTAACTTAAAGTATTCCGCTACTTTTGTCAAATTGGAGTAGCATTTTGTTCCTTTAATCAGTCGAATATGAATAGCACAACTCCCTACTATTTGATTATTCTGCTACTTTGCTGTATTACCATAGTGAAAGCGCAACCTTGTTTGCCATTTGGCATAACCTTCACCACCCAAACAGCTGTTGACAATTTTGTAGTGGATCATCCGGGTTGTACGGAAATACAAGGGGTATTGGTGGTAGCCTCCGGTAACAATAACCCCATTACCAATTTGCAGGGTTTATCCGGAATTACAAAAGTAATGGGCGGGGTGTATATGCAGCACAATACCCAATTGAGTAATTTAGAAGGCTTAAGTAGTTTGCATACCATACAAGGAGGCTTGCATATTATAGAAAATACAGGTTTACTCAATTTAACTGGCTTAGAGAGCTTGGAAGTATTAAACGGAAGCTTGCAAGTAAAAGAAAATGAAGGCTTATTGAGCTTAAACGGCCTGCAGGGCTTGCATTTAATAAACGGCTCGGTAATCATTGACAGAAATCATCAATTGATCAGCTTGCATGGGCTGGACAGTGTAGGAAATATTTTAGGTGATTTGGATATCCACTACAATCTGGGCTTGCTGAATGTAGACCATTTAAACAAGCTGACTACTGTTGGGGGGGCTTTTAAGTTCCACTTCAATAATAGTGCAATACATGTTCATGGTTTGTTATCTCTGGAGTATATAGGGGGGAACTTTGACATGCGTGGAAATATACTGCTGGAATCATTAAATGGCATGGAGAATTTAATGGCAATTGGGGAAGATTTTTATTTTGATGGCACTAGATTAAAAGAGATCAATGCCTTAAGCGCACTGGAAACCATTGGAGGAAGTGTAACTATTCGATTCAACAGTAAATTGGCTACCCTGGAAGGATTGATGAATCTGACATCGATAAATGGGGAGTTATTCATCAGAAGCAACAGCGATTTACTCACCTTGTATGGCCTGGACAATATAGACCCTGAAAGTATTACCGATTTGACCATACGAAACTGTTTTAGATTAAACATCTGCGAAGTGGCCAGTATTTGCAGTTATCTGAGTATGGGAGGCAATGCAGACATAGCAGGCAATGAACAAGGCTGTTTGAGTGTAGAGCAGGTGAATCTGGCCTGCGAAGCCGTAGAAGACGAAACAATATGCCTGCTGCAAGGCATTACGATATCCAGACAAGGGCAATTGGATTCATTTGCCATCAATTATCCGGGCTGTGTGCATATACTGGGTAATGTAACCATTCAATCCGGCACGCAAGACCCTATCAATAATGTAGGTGGCTTGAATCATATTGAGACGATTGGAGGGGATTTAATAATAAGGCAAAATAGCAGTTTGATTTACCTTCATGGTTTTGATTCGCTGCAATGGATAGGTGGTTCATTACGAATCACAATGAATGCTATGTTGGTAGAAATTTTAGGATTCAATAATGTAACTGAAATTGCGACTGCACTAGATGTACAAGTGCTATCGCAAACAAATAGCATGAACGCATTTTCTAAACTAACAACTGTCGGGAGTAATTTTAGATTATCACAAAGCTCTGCAGTTGAAAACTTTGGAAACTTTGAGGCATTAGAATTTGTAGGTGGCACATTTAGACTTGGCAATTTTATTTCTGAAAATATGAGTGAGTTTAATCAATTGAAACACATCTCAAATCGGTTATATCTAAGAATCATGCATGGCACAATTAACTTTAATGGACTTTCAAGTATAAATCATATAGGTTCCTTGTATTTAGAAGATTTAATGGATTTGCAATCACTAGCCGGAATTGAGAATATACCAAAGCTAGACGGTATTACTATTAGACAAAACACAGTGTTAACTGATATTTCTGCTTTAAGCAGCATATCATTGGATAGTACACTATTTATAACATTAACAAATAACCCCAACCTTTCCACCTGCAACTACGCCAACATCTGTGCCTATTTGGAAAGCGGTTATCCTGCACATATATACAATAATGCCCCGGGCTGTAATTCCGTAGAGGAGGTCCTGGCAATGTGTATAACCTCATCAGGAGAGGTTTATGGTTTTGATGGCGAGCAGCCTGAATTGATCGTTTTTCCAAATCCGGCCTCTGCTTATCTGAACATATACTCGCCGACCGAAATTCACTATAAGGTACGGGTTTACAACATCACCGGTCAAGTAATCAGGGCTTTTGAATTTTCGGAAAAAGAAGTCATGTCACTGAACGATTTGCCTTCCGGCTTCTATGTACTGGTGTTTGAGCACGAAGGTGGCATGATCATTAGCCGGAAAGTGGTGATAGAGTAATACAGGGTAAGGGAGCTCAATTTTCTGCAAGCATTTTCTCCATCTAAATTCATTACCTTTGCGGCTTCAAAAATTAATAGGCTATAGCCGGTACCGGAGATCAACAAAATGTTATCAACCATAGACAAAAAGGACAAGCAGTTACAATCGGAAATACAAAAGCGCAAATCTTTCGGGATCATCAGCCATCCGGATGCCGGTAAAACTACCCTCACGGAGAAGCTGCTTTTATTTGGTGGCGCAATACAGGAGGCAGGAGCGGTGAAGTCGAATAAAATAAACCGGACCACGACTTCCGATTTTATGGAGATTGAGAAGCAGCGGGGTATATCGGTAGCTACCTCCGTTATGGCATTTGAATACCGCGGCAGGCAGGTGAATATTCTGGATACGCCGGGACACAAGGATTTTGCAGAGGACACATACCGCACATTGTCTGCAGTAGACAGCACTATTGTGGTGATAGATGTGGCCAAAGGGGTTGAGGAGCAAACGGAGAAACTTGTGGAGGTGTGCCGTATGCGCAAGACCCCCATGATCGTTTTTATCAACAAGCTGGATCGCGATGGAAAAGATGCCATTGAACTGCTGGATGAAATTGAGCAAAAACTCGGACTCAGAGCCTGCCCGCTCAGCTGGCCTGTGGGAATGGGACCCGATTTTAAGGGAGTGTACAATATTTATGAGAAAAAGCTTTGTCTTTTCAGACCTCACGGCAAGCAACTGGAGGAAGAAGTGATAGCTATCAGCAACCTGGATGACTCAGCACTGGAAACTGCCATAGGAAGCAGAGCTGCTCAACTGCTCCGGGAAGAAGTGAATATGGTAGAGTCGATATATCCTGCGTTTGACGACGAAGCCTACCTCAACAGTAAGCTCAATCCCGTGTTTTTTGGGTCTGCTATCAATAACTTCGGGGTAAAGGAGCTTTTGGACTGTTTTATTGACATTGCTCCCAATCCGAAGCCCCGCATTGCCGAAGAGCGGGTTGTGCATCCGGAAGAGACAAAATTTTCGGGTTTTGTGTTTAAAATACATGCCAATATCGATCCCAGACACCGCGACCGGATCGCTTTTCTGCGAATAGTATCCGGAGTATTCAGCCGCAATACCAATTACCTCCATGTCCGCCAGGGAAAGAAAATGAAATTCCCCAACCCCACAACGTTCATGGCCTCAAAAAAATCCGTTATTGACGATGCTTATCCGGGAGATATTATCGGACTGTATGACAGCGGCAACTTCAAGATTGGCGATAGCCTGACAGAAGGTGAAGTGCTCCACTTTAAAGGCATACCCAGTTTTTCACCCGAACAATTCCGGTATGTCAGCAATGCAGACCCGCTTAAGTCAAAGCAATTGAACAAGGGCCTGATGGAGCTGATGGACGAAGGGCTGGCACAATTGTTCATACATGAGTTCAATCAGCGTAAAATTGTAGGCACGGTAGGTGCTCTCCAGTTTGACGTAATCCAATACAGGCTTGAACATGAATACGGTGCTCAATGCACCTATGAGCCGGTTGATCTGTATAAGGCATGCTGGGTACACAGTGACAAGCCCAAAGAGATGGAAGCGTTCAAAAAGCAGCGTTTCAGGGATATTGCCCATGACAAAGACGGAAGAACAGTGTTTCTGGCAGAATCGGCATGGATGCTGAAAATGGCGATGGAAAATCATCCTGAAGTCCGTTTTTATACTACATCAGAAAAGGTGGCGTCAAGCCTGATCAGTACTGTACAGCGGACTTACTAGCAATATGGATATTGGGCAATCATGGAGTTTGCCTGCAACATTGTACAACGTCCAGCATTTCGGGGCAGGAATTATACCGGCCGTTTATTCTTCAGTTATGGGGTCATCTTTGCCGGAGTCGGGGGCGTGTTGCAGCCTTTCCACCGGATTGTCGTGCATTTCGCGGTATCTTCTGCGATGTTTGATCACGTCCAGTGCGGTAAACATGGCTTTGCGAAACGAAGAAGGATCGGCCTGATTTTTTCCTGCAATATCATATCCGGTTCCGTGGTCAGGTGAAGTTCTTACCACCTGAAGTCCGGCTGTGAAATTGACCCCTTCACCAAATGACAGAGTTTTAAATGCAACCAGGCCCTGATCGTGATACATGGCCAGTACGCCGTCGAATGTCCGGAAACTGCCTGATCCGAAAAAGCCGTCTGCGGGATAGGGGCCCATGGTGCGGAGTCCCTGTTCTTTGGCTTTGGCTATGGCCGGAGCAATAATTTTTTCATCTTCATCACCTATAGAGCCGCCGTCACCGGCATGTGGATTAAGGCCAAGCACGGCCAACATGGGGCTGTCGATGCCAAAATCTTCTCTGAGGGTGCGGTGAAACACGGTGATTTTCTCCAGTACGGCATCTTCCGTAACCTTATTGGCCACTTCATTGATAGGAATATGATTGGTCACTAAACCTACCCTGAGCCGGTCGCTCACCAGCAGCATGAGACTGTTTTGCGCACCAAATCTCCTGGTGAGGTATTCAGTATGACCTTTGCCATCGAATTCAGCCACATATTCCATGGCTTTTTTGTTAAGCGGTGCCGTTACAATGCCATCAATGAGGCCTTTATCGAGGTCATCGCAAGCGGCAGCCAGTGACTTCAGCGCATATTCTCCGCTTTCAACGGTCAGTTTGCCCAGGTTGATATTAACCGTTTCCTTCCAGCAATTGACCACATTCACCTGTCCATGTTTTATGCTGTGTACATCGTAGGCATTGTGGAAAATGGCTTCAAAATCTGGCACTACATTCTTGTGGTAACTGACCACCTTGGATGAGCCGTAGATCACGGGAGTGCAAAAAGTGAGAATGCGTTTGTCGGTCAGGGTTTTGAGGATCACTTCCAGACCTATACCGTTGATGTCTCCTATGGTGATTCCCAGGATTAATGGGTTGGAATTGGACATATTGAATGTGATTGAATGTTCAAATTAGATTGATCAATAATTGGATAGAAACTGAAACAACAGTCTCACGCCGGTGCCGTTGCCAAATTTACCTCTGTAGGAATCTGCCTGCAGCAAATAGGAAATACCGGCAATATCAAGGTGGATCCAGGGGAAACCGGTAAAGTACTCCAGGAATTTTCCGGCGGTAATGGTACCGGCAAGTGGCGAGGGCATGGCATTCCGAATATCTGCAATGTCTGATTTCAAAAATTCGGCATAATCGTCCCAAAGCGGAAACTCCATTATGCGCTCATGTACTTCAAACCCGCTGTCGGTCATTTTTTTCCTATGCCTGGCATCAGCGGTAGCCATCATGGCTATACCCTTGTTGCCCAATGCGCGCATGGTAGCTCCGGTTAAGGTAGCTACATCAATTACCAGCTCGGGATCGTATCTTTTGGCAAAGAGCAGCGCATCAGCTAATACGAGACGGCCTTCAGCATCTGTGTTCATCACTTCCACAGTAGAGCCGTCAAACATGGTGATAACATCACCGGGCACATAGGCATCGCGGCCGGGCCGGTTGTCCGTAGCGGGAATCAGGGCTACCAGATGGAGCGGAAGGTTCGCTTCTGCGGCAGCTACCATGGTGCCAAACACTGCAGCCGCTCCGCCCATATCACACTTCATCATATCCATGCTGTTGGGTGTTGGCTTTAGGCTTAAGCCTCCGGTGTCATACATGATCCCTTTTCCGATCAGCACAATGGGTTTAGTGTTGACCGGTTCACTTTTGGGCTTCCACTCCAGGATAGAAAACCGGGGTGGTGTGTAACTGCCTTTATTGACAGCCAGCAATCCGCCCATATTGAGTGACCTGATCTGCTCTTCTTCCAGCGTGGTTACCTTCAGGCCGCATTTACGGCCCGTTTTTTCCATTTCTTTAGCAAATCGCGGTGCGTCGAGGTGAGAATGAGGCATATTAACCAGATCGCGGGCCAGATAAGTACTGCGTACCACGGCTTGTAAAACTTCCAGCGTTTCCGGTGTAATATCATCCGGGCGAATGGCCAGCCTTTTGACGGAAACTCCATGATCATTGCCGTTATGATCGGATTTCCGGTAACCGGCAAAACGATACAAACTTAGCAGAGCAGCTTCGGCGGCTACAAATGCGCAATCGTATTTTGCATGGTTTACCAAATAAAGGGTCTCAGGCTTCCAGTGTAAAAATCCCTGTATGGCAGCATGGATGTTTTTGCGGAGCTTTTCTTTGGATTCGGCATCAAAGCGGCTGCCGTTCCAGGTAATCACTGTAAGCAGCAATTCATCGTCGGCCAGGGTAAAAAACCCGGCTTTGTTTTTCAGCAGTTTTTTAACGGGATATTCAAAACGGTTGTAGGGAGCTGCCGACAGCCACTGCAAGTGATTATCGTGCGTTATCACCATATGCATGTGCTGATTGCCTACCGGTGTTTTCCTTTCTATTTGTATCATATTCACGTTATTTGCCGTGATAAATTTACAGCCGCCAAAATTAGTCAATTTAATTGGGGTAACCCGAATTATCCTTATGCGTGCCAAAAAATCATACGGCCAACACTTCCTGACTGCACCGCTTATTTGCGAGCGCATTGCCGCAGAAATAAACCTGGCCTGCCAACAGCATCACACCGGCAATGTGCTGGAAATAGGCCCCGGAACCGGAATGCTCACCCGGCATCTGACCAATACGGTGGACAGGCTCAAGGCTGTAGAGGCCGATCCCGACATGGTAGCCTTTCTGCGGAGCAGAAAAAGCGGTTTATCCGGTTTGGATATCGTGGAGGCTGATTTTCTTTCTTTAGATATAGCTCTTTGTTTTGAAGGGTTGCCCTTTATTGTAGCCGGCAACTTTCCGTATAGTATCTCGAGCCAGATAGTGTTCAGGGTGCTTGAAAACAGAAAAATAGTGCCCGCAATGGTGGGTATGTTTCAAAAGGAGGTAGCACTCAGAATTTGTGCTCAACCCAGAAGCAAGGATTACGGCATCCTCAGCGTGCTGACCCGCGCTTTTTATCATCCCACTTACCTTTTTGAACTCGGGCCTGAGTATTTTGATCCCCCGCCTAAGGTCAACAGTGCTGTTATAAGGCTCGACCGCAATACCGATCAACTACTGCCCTGTGATGAAGGCATGTTCAGAAGTGTGGTAAAAACAGCATTTAACCAACGGCGTAAAATGCTGCGCAACAGCCTTAAAGCCATGAGCCTGGAACGATTTCCCGAACTTGCAACTTATATGACCATGCGACCTGAAATGCTTTCCGTAGATGACTTTGTTATGATTACCGCCAAACTTCAGTACTCAGGAAACCCGGAGTAATGCTAAAACCGGGAGAATGCAGGCAACCGGATTCCACACGCTTTGCAGTAAGTTAAAAATGCGATGCGTGCCACAAAAAGATATCAAAAAAGAATATCAACCCTGTGCTTGACAAGTCAAAAACCCAACTACCGCTGAGCAGTATGGGTTTGAAATGATATTTTCAGGACAGAGCAATTTTGTAAAATGGGAGTGTAGCGATGAAAAAAATGGCAGTCAAGTAATTTTTTCCGAACTTGAGGCAGCGTTTATGCAATCTGATGCGTAATAGCAACATGTCAACCGGAGAATGATCTCCCATACCGTTTGAGTATGCTCAATGTCCTGATAACAGACGATGTTCATGAAGCACTGATCGGAAAGCTGCAGCAGTCCGGTATTGCCGTTGAGTACCGTCCCGACATCAGCAACCGGGAGATTTTCGAGATTTTGCCTTCTTATGACGGACTGGTGATCAACAGTAAAACTAAGGTGGATCGCGCAATGATGGATCGGGGCATCAAATTGCGATTTATCGGAAGGCTTGGTTCGGGGCTTGACATTATCGATCTGGAGTATGCATCAATTCGCGGAATCACGGTGCTGAGTACGCCGGAGGCCAACAGCCGTGCGGTAGCAGAACATGTTCTGGGGATGATGCTTGCTGCCGCCAACAGATTCAGACAGGGAATGCAGGAAGTTGCCTCCATGCAGAAATGGCAACGTGAAGCCTGCAGAGGATTTGAACTTGAAGGAAAGACAATTGGCATTATCGGGGTAGGTAACAACGGCAGTGAGACGGTAAAACTGCTGGCTTCCATGGGTATGCAGATACTTATGTATGATAAGTACAGACCTGCGGGATACGGAGCAGCCTATCCACATGCTGTGGAAGCTGGATCCCCGGATGTAATTACCGAAAGAGCATCCATCATCAGTTTGCATGTGCCGCTTACACACGAAACTGAAAACATGGTGAATGAGGAGTTTTTCGAGCGATGGAAAAATCCACTCATGCTGGTCAATATCAGCCGAGGCCGGGTAGTGGATACTGAAAGTCTGGTGAAAGCACTCAGCAGCGGCCGACTGCCGTTTGCATGCCTGGATGTACTGGCCAATGAAAAGCCTGAAACCTACAGCCCTGAAGAGCGAATGAATTATGGCTATCTGGCTAATCATCCGCAGGTAATTTGTACTCCGCATGTTGCCGGTTGGACGCATGAATCGAAGGAGAAAATTGCACTGAGCCTGGCCAAGAGTATTTTGACAAAATGTGCTAATGAGGTTGTTTTAAGATGATCGTGAAAAATAGCCTTGCGAAATTTTTTGAATTGTGTCTACATTATGATTATCATTGTGCCTCATTTTCTAAAAGGTAGCGGAGCTGTCTTTAATAGTTAGCAAATTTTAAGCGTATGATCCAACGATTACTTCTTGTATTTTGCCTTGCTTTTTCCGGCCTAACAGCTTATGGCCAAACGGCACTGGGCGGTAAAATTACCGATGCAGATTCCGGTGAAGAGTTGATGTTTGCCACCATACAATTGATCCGTGACGGGCAAATGGTAGTGGGGACGCAAACTGATTTTGACGGGAATTACAATTTTGCGGCCATCGATCCCGGCACCTATACAGCCCGGGTTTCCTATACGGGCTACACCACCCAGGATATAACTGGCGTGGTAGTTCGTGCAGGCCAGTATAATCAGCTCAATGTGCAGCTGAGTTCAGGAGTTACCATAGATGAGATTGTGGTAACAGAATACCGGGTGCCGCTAATTGACATTGATAATACGACACAAGGCGGTACCATTACTGCAGAAGAAATTCAAAACCTCCCGTCGCGCGATGTGAACGCCATTGCTGCCACCACGGCAGGTGTAGCCTCTGCCGATGACGGTTCAGCCTTGAATATCCGGGGGTCCCGCTCTGACGCCACCGATTACTATGTAGACGGAGTAAGGGTTAGAGGAGCATTGGTGCCCAATACGGAAATTGAGCAAATGCAAATTATTACCGGTGGTGTTCCTGCACAATATGGTGACGTAATGGGTGGCGTTATTTCCATTACTACCCGTGGGCCATCGAATCGCTTTGGTGGTATGGCTGAGTTTGAAACTTCACAGTTTCTTGATGCGTACGGCTATAACCTGGCCAGTGCCAATATCAGTGGCCCGCTGCTTAGAAACAGCGATGGCAAGTCGATAATGGGATATCGTTTGAATGCTCAGATAAGGCTGCGCGAAGATCGATTTCCTTCAGCCGTTGGTGCATATAAAGTACGTGACGAAGTTTTTGACGACCTCAGCGAAAATCCGCTTGAAATCAGACCCGGACTGGGTTTACAGGCCAGAGCCCAGTACCTCACCGACGACCAGGTTGAACGAGTAAGAGCTCAGCCCAACTACGGTGATCAGTTGTATCAGTTTGGCGGTCGTCTGGACTTCCAGCTTACAGAAGCCATTGACCTTTCGATTGGTGGCAGTTATCGCTATATTGACAGGAAGTTTATTCCGGCCAACAGCTGGCGCTTGCTCAACTTTCCCAACAACCCATCCCAAATTCTTACAGATTACCGCTTCAATGCGCGTTTCAGACATCGTATAGGTGGAAACCCTGTTGACAGGCAACAGTCTACTGCATTGATTCAGAATGCCATGTACAGTATACAGATCGGTTTTGACCGGTCAACTGAAATGCGCTCTCACCCCGAGCATGGTGATAATTTCTTCCGTTACGGATATATCGGTGATTTTGATCAATCCTTTGATATATCATCAGCGGTATTCAGTACCACTTTTGTGGAAGATTCCATCATGGGAGTTATGCCGGTAATTGAGCATGTAGGATACAACCGCCGCCTCAACGGATATACACCGAATTATGACATTAATCCGGGGCTTGTACGCTACAATGAATTGCTTACGGATTACAGCAGTTTGGATGATTTTGTTGTGTTCAACGGATTCAGGAATGATGTGTACTTTGATATATACGCATTGCATGCCAATGTGAATACGCCTTATAACACCTATGCCAAGGGTAACACTAATACTTACAGCCTTAATGTTCGCAGTTCATTTGAAGTGGTACCACAGGCAGGCAGCAATACTGGGCGTCATTCCATTGAGTTTGGTGTACTGTATGAGCAGCGAGTAGATCGTTTTTATGCACTGTCTCCGGCTAACTTGTGGTTTACAGCCAGAAATCTGGCCAACTCTCATTTTGACGGATTGGATCATACCCTTCCGATAGCTGACAGTACATTTATCATTGGCAACTTCCCACCCATTAACGTAACGATTTATGACAATCTGGCGCGCGATTCTGTATGGGCAGCCGCTAATGATGGTACCAGCCAGCAAACCCGCTTTGACTGGAGCCTTCGTCGCAACTTCGGATTTGACCGTACTACGTGGATCAATGTTGACGGCTTACATCCTGATGATATCAGCCTTGATTTCTTCTCAGCCGGAGAAATTGATGAGCGTTTCATCAACTATTATGGATTTGACTATCTGGGCAACCCCCTAAGCGGAGATATAACTTTTGACGACTTCTTCACTATGCGTGACGACCGTGGTGATCGCTTTTTCCCCGTTGCTCCGGTTATGCCTATTTACACTGCAGCATATATTCAGGATAGATTCCGCTTCCGCGATATTATTTTCCGTGTTGGTTTGCGTATTGACCGCTATGATGCCAACACCAAGGTCATGCGCGATCCTTACAGTTTATACCGCGCATATAACGCATCAGAGTTCCATAGCCTCGATGCCCGCCAGGGAATGCCCGGCCAGCCGGCAACCGTTGGCGATGACTTTATGGTGTATGTTGACAATCCCAACAGCAGCCTGGAAATGCAGAACATCAGAGCATATCGCGATGGTGATGTCTGGTATAACAGCCAGGGAACAAGAGTTAACGATCCGTCACAGATTTTTGGCGGAGAGCAGGCCTTGCCGGCTCTGATTAACGGAACTACCCAGGATATAACAGACTCAGATTTCGATATCAATGAAACGTTTGTGGATTACAGACCCGAGGTTAACATCATGCCTCGTTTAGCATTTTCATTTCCCATTGCTGACGGACGTGCTAGCTTTTTTGCACACTATGATGTACTGGCACAGCGCCCCAGCAGTAACACTATTGCAACACCACTTGACTATTACAACTTCTTCCGTCGTGCCACTTCCGGAATTTTTAACAATCCGGACCTGAAATCTCAGAAAACGGTTGACTATGAGGTTGGCTTCCAGCAGCAGCTATCACAATCTTCTGCGCTTAAAATAGCCGCCTATTATAAGGAGTTGCGCGACATGATTCAGTCGAAGTATTACTTCTATGCTTACCCGATCCCTTATGAGGGTTTCGGTAATGAGGATTTTGCTACGGTAAAAGGATTGACTTTACAGTATGACATGCGCCGTACCAACAACCTCCAGATGATGATCTCCTATACACTTCAGTTTGCAGACGGTACCGGTTCCGGATCGCAATCTCAGCGGAACCTGGCCACCAGAGGATTGCTGCGTACTATATACCCGCTTGATTTTGACGAAAGACACCGCATTGTTGGCCGTATTGATTATCGTTACGGTTCAGGCCCCCGCTATAATGGCCCCCGACTGTTTGGCATGGACATCCTGGAAAATTTTGGCGCTAACTTTATTGTCACTACGGTTTCCGGTCGCCCTTTCACTGAAACTTTGGTACCTCGTCGTCTTGGCGGTTCAGGTACAGTTGGCAGCTTGAACGGCGCACGTTTGCCATGGACTTTCCGCATCGATATGCGCCTGGATAAAGATTTTGCCATAGGTGACAGAATGGGAATCAATGTATTCCTTCGTGTACAAAACCTATTGGATACCAGAAACTTACTCGGCGTTTATACACATACCATGTCACCCGATGATGACGGCTTCCTGAATAGCAGTGACGGACGCAGTCAGCTGAATGCACAACCTGATCCGGATGCATTCTTGCGCTCATATCAGTGGCGACTACTCAACCCCGGATTTTACTCGCTGCCTCGCAGGGTTTTCCTGGGTGCCAATCTGATGTTTTAAGGATGAGACCTGTTTTTGAAAGACCATTAATTTTGAGATATGAAAAATTTTAATTTAATTCTGAGTTTACTGTTCCTGATGGTGTGGACTTCGGTACATCTTGATGCCAGGAATCCGCCCCTTTCGGAGGAAGAGCAACAAGCTTACAATGAAAGTGAAGAACAAGCTGCAAACCTGCGTAACACTTGTGCTGCCTCCCGTTCATCCATAGACCTCAACATTAACAATGTTCGGGCAAGGCTTTTGGGTGGAGGAGATATTTGGTGGGATTTACGCGATGGTAAATACATTGTTCCCAACCCTCCTCCGGGTAGTGGTCTGCCTGAGATTTCATCGTTGTTTGCCGGAGCAGTTTGGCTTGGTGGGTATGACGAAGGTAATAACCTGAAACTAGCCTGTCAGACTTACCGTCAGAGTGGGAATGATTTCTGGCCCGGTCCAATTAACGAAGCCACCGGTGGTACTACACCACAAGTATGTCTTAACTGGGATAAGCATTTTACTGTGCATGGTCAGCATATTAACGAACACATTGCCCGGGTAAAGCAAACTGTTATCCTTGAAGGAAACAGAATTGATGAGTCCAATATTCATGTTGAACTTCGCGGATGGCCTGCTCAGGGAAATCCCTACTTTGCCGGTATTCACAACTTTCCTCTTCCCGATCAGGAGCTGGCTGAATTTTGGGATCAAAATGGTGATGGTCTTTACGATCCTGCAGATGGCGATTTTCCTATCATTGGTATACGCGGGTGTGAACCGGATAATATTGATGCTGCCAACTATGGTGATCAAATGCAGTTCTGGATTTACAACGACATCGGAGCCCCCGGAAACGTTCATGGACAAACTAATGGACAGCCTATCCGTATGGAGGTTCAGGTTTTGGCATTTGCCTATGCCACAAACGATGAGTTCAATAACATGACCTTTAAGCGATTTAAACTAATTAACAGGGCCAATCAATCAATAGACTCAACTTACTTTGCCATGTGGGCAGATCCTGACCTGGGCTGCCCCGATGATGACCTCATTGGATGTGATATAGGAAGATCGCTGGCTATTGTATATAATGCAGGTGATTTTGATGGTGCTCCGGGTGTAGATTGCCATGGTGCCAATACTTATGGTCCCAATGTTCCTTTGCTCGGATATGACTATTTTCGCGGTCCGCTCAATGAACATGGCGAAGAAATTGGGATGTCCTCGTTTACATACTATTATCGTGGTAATATTGCTCCACTACAGGCGATGGGAGATCCCGGATCTGCGGAAGGTTATTACAATTACCTTTCCGGTCGCTGGCGCGACGGCACTCCATTTACCTGGGGTGGTACCGGATATGGTGGAACTGAAATTATTCCGTATGCCTTTCCCGATCCACCAAATTTGTCTAATCCTGAACAAAATTGGTCGATGTGTTCTCATGGACTCGCACCTTCAGATTTAAGGACTATACAGGCTTCAGGTCCATTCAGACTTGACCCGGGACGTACCAATGAGTTGATTATTGGCGTAGTATGGGTGCCCAATGTGGCTTCATATCCATGTCCTGATCTGTCAACGCTAACGAGTGCAGACGATAAGGCTCAGAACCTGTTTGATGCCTGTTTCTCCCTTGTAGATGGACCCGATGCACCCGATATCGATATCATTGAGCTGGATCGTGAATTGATCATTGTTTTGACCAATGACACTGTGATTTCCAACAACCGTTTTGAGCAGTATGAAGAATGGGATCCGCTAATTCCCGGATATCCGGACAACGATGATACTACCTATGTATTTGAAGGATACAAAGTGTATCAGTTGGCTCATCCCAATGTATCTCCTGCCGACTTTAATGATCCCAGCAAAGCCCGTCTGGTATTTCAAGTAGATGTAAAGAATGATGTAGCTCGCCTGTTTAACTGGGAGCGTTATGAAGAGGACGATGCTGCCCCCGGTGACGTGTTTATTCCCAGACTTATGGTTGACGGTGCTAATGAAGGTATTCGCAAGACGTTCCGCGTTACCACCGATCAGTTTGGCGGTGGCCGGCTTGTTAACCACAAACGCTATTTCTTCAGCGCACTGGCCTATGCTTATAATAACTATGAGGACTTTGACATCGCATTAAGAAGTGGTCAGGAGCGTCAGTACCTTGAAGGAAGAAGGAATGTCAATACTTATACGGGAATTCCCAGAATCCCAGATCCTGAATTCTATGGCATTGCGGTCAATGCATCTTATGGTGATATCCCGCAAATTACACGCCTTGAAGGTGTAGGAAACGGCGGTGCTTTCCTCGATCTGACTGAAGCTACTCACAACAGGATTTTAGCTGAAGGCTCAGTGGATTCTATCGTTTATCGCCGCGGAGCCGGCCCGATCAATGTGTTTGTTTTTGATCCGCTTCGCGTGAGAGGAGGTGAATACAGACTTCGCATTTACGACAGTAATATGCAGGACAACATCGTTTCTCCTAATGCACAATGGGAACTCAGCGAATTAGGTGAACCATTCCGAAAATGGACTTCAGAAAGGAGTATAGCCACCTTGAATGAGCAGCTTATTGCCGAATTGGGAATAGCAGTTGGAATTGAAAGTGTTCCTGACCCCGGTACTGATGCTGCAATGATCGGTAACAATGGATTTATACCCAGCGCACTGATATACGGAGAAGGCCTTTCTAATTGGTATGTTGGTGTTCCTGAAGGGTTGAATATGGGGATGCCCTCACCATTTAACAACGTTTTCAGAATACAACGCACCGGTATTTCGGAAGATGATTTCAATCGCGATCAGACCAGAGTGTGGACCAATGTTGTCAATGGATACTGGCATCCATATACATTGACCAACTGGAGGGAAATACAGCAGGCGTTGGCACAACCCTATACACCTTATATATCTCCCGCCTGGATCAATCAGCAGTTTGGAGGTCTGGTTCAATCCAATAACCCACTTCGCACATTGAATAATGTTGATGTAGTTATCACACCGGATAAATCCAAGTGGAGTCGATGTGTAGTTGTTGAAACTGCTAACCGATTCTTTACTTCAGTTGAAGGTTTGCCTACCATTGGCGGCGCGGTGCAGTTTGATTTGCGCCAATCACCCTCCGTAGGCAAATATGACTTAAATGGTGACGGAAGACCCGATCCAGACGGAGATGGCGTTGGTATGGGATGGTTCCCTGGTTATGCTATCGACGTAGAAACCGGTCAGAGATTGGAGATATTCTTCGGTGAAAACTCATTCTATTCTACGGAAATTGCTACCATGCTTGGTCTGCAGAATTTGCCTACCAATGGTGGTGACATGATGTGGAACCCTTCATCTCAAACATTTGTTGATCTGTTTACTCCCGATGTGGTAGAAAGTATTTCAGAGTTTGTGATGGGAGGCCACCACACGATATATGTTACAAATTTGCCTTATGATGGTGGTACATATATTCGTGGTAGACTCAGTGGTGCACAGACGCAGAAAATTGCTGCATTGCAAAGGATCAAGTGGGCTTCTATACCTATACTTCCAACAGGTGTGCAAATGCGCCCACTGGGTGATGGTGAAACCGGTCTGGTACCCGGAGAGGCTACTTTCAAACTTCGCGCCGCAAACTCCTACGGAGTCATGGCCGGTGTAGGCACCAATAGCGGACACCCTGATTACATATTCAGTCTGGATGAGTTTGCCAGTGATCCGTATAACGATGCTGTTGCAGAATCTGCATTGGATATCATCAATGTGGTGCCCAACCCTTACTATGCATATTCAATGTATGAAACGGATGAAACCAAAACTACCGTCAAGATTACCAATCTTCCACCTGAGTGTACCGTGACTATTTATTCACTGGACGGTCGTTTTATTCGTGAGTACAAACGTGCAGAAAGTGAGATTCCATCCAATTTGAAAGTTGGAATTTTGCCGAAGCAAATTCTTACTTCGGTAGAATGGGATCTTAAGAACTTTTCCGGCATACAGGTAGCCAGTGGTGTTTATCTCATCCATGTGCATGTGCCCGGAGTTGGCGAAAGAGTGATCAAGTGGTTTGGTATTACCCGCCAGTTTGATCCTTCAAGATTGTAAAATAATGTCGTATCGGCTGATGACCGGCTCCCCGGTCATCAGCCGGCCTTTTAAGTGATCAATTATCAAAATATTATGAACAAAGCATTACAAATTGTTTTTGCCCTAATGGTATTACCGGCCATGGTGTTTGCAGGTAACCCCGATCGACAGGGCCAGGCCGGTGCCTATGAATTGCTGATCAATCCCTGGGCACGAAGTGCAGGCCTCAGTGGAATGGGAACTGCCAATGTAATGGGCCCTGAGGCAATGATGCTCAATGTAGCCGGACTGGCCAATATTCGTCAGACCGAGCTCAATTTCTCACACACGCGTTACCTCGTGGGTGCTGATCTTGGAATCAACAGTTTTGGATTTGCCCAGAATATTGGTGGCGGGTCTGTGTTGGGTATAAGTATAATGGCCATGGACTTTGGCGATATCGACGTAACCACGGTGAATAACCCGGATGGTACCGGTGCCACATTTTCGCCCCGATTTTTCAACATGGGTATTGGATATGCCTACCGCTTTGAAAATATGATTACAGTTGGAGCACTTGCCCGGATAGTTTCCCAGGGCCTGACCAATGTTAATGCTACAACTGTTGCCTTTGATGCGGGAATTCAGTACGTAGCCGGTTCACGCGATCATATTCGTTTTGGTATTGCCCTTCGCAATGTTGGAGCACCCATGCAGTACCGTGGTGAAGGCCTGTCCTTTCCCATGACCATAACAACTTCCAATGGAGCGGAAGACTATCAGTTATTCATTGAACAGCGTCCGGAAAAGTTCGAGCTTCCTTCGTTGCTGAATATCGGAGGGTCGTATGACTTTGAGGTTGGCGGTATTTACCGGATCACACCAATCGTTAATTTTACCAGTAATTCATTTTCCAGAGACTTTATCGGTGGTGGTGTTGAACTGGCATTTAATGAAATGTTTATGGTGAGAGGCGGATACAATTACGAACTTGACGGTAACGCCGACGTGTACATTCCACCATCCGTGTTTACCGGATGGTCCGGCGGGTTTACTGTAGAAGTTCCGGTTCGCAGAAATTCTGAGAACAAGATTGCTATCGATTACGCATACAGAACTACCAATCCCTGGAATGGTACACATAATCTCGGAGTGCGCTTAAGCCTCTGATAACCTTTACATCAGATTAAAACATGGAAAGCGTTGACCTTTTGATGGTTGACGCTTTTTTTGTGGGAAGATCGGAATCATAGTAGGAGCATGCAGGTTATTCTTTTTTGTTGGTTTATATAACTCTTTTTGGGGCCACTTTCCGTGGCCCTGAAATGTTGATCTCATCATGCTGTTGCTGTTCTTTGTTTATTGTAGTTTGTCAGTTTACAGCCATGCTAAGGGAAGCCTTCATCATGGGAAACAGCTAAACCTTAGACCGATGCAAAAAACAAAAAGTGATGTAAAAACATTACAGCCTGCAATATTGACAAGTTGCCGCTCCCGGGATGAATGGGTAAATATTGCCCCGGTTGAAACTTGTGAGCATTGAGGATTGTTCTTATATTTACATGTGGATATACCCTGTAGACGGGTATGATTTCACCAAAATTGTTGACTATAATTAAGGCGTCTTACCTGCAGGTGAGGCGTTTTTTCACTTTATAAAATAGTGGTTTTTTAAACGATGTGATATGGCACAGATTAGTTATTTGTCGCAGGAGGGGTATGATAAACTCAGATCAGAACTGGATGAACTTAAAACCTCGGGCAGAAGAGAAGCCGCCCGGGCAATAGCAGAAGCCCGTGAAAAGGGAGATCTTTCGGAGAACGCAGAGTATGATGCAGCCAAGGACGCTCAGGGCTTTCTGGAAGCCAGGATCAACGAGCTTGAAAAAGTTTTATCCAACTCCCGTGTACTCGATGCATCCAAACTGGATACTTCAAAGGTTGTCGTGTTTTCCAAAGTTGACGTCACTAATCTGAAAACGAAAAAGGATATGCAGTTTACGCTGGTTTCTGAGTCGGAAGCTGATATGAAGACTAAAAAGATCAGTGTTACATCGCCTATCGGCTCTGCACTGTTAGGTAAAGAGGTTGGTGATACTGTGGAAGTTAATACACCCGGGGGCAAGTTGCAGTTCAAAGTGTTGAAAATTTCTATGGGATAAAACTTTCTGTCAATGCCGTCTATTTTTACCCGGATTATTGAAGGCAGCATTCCCTGCCACAAGATCGCAGAAAATGACAGGTGCTTTGCTTTTCTGGATATTCAGCCCCTGCAGAAAGGACACACTCTTGTTGTCCCCAAACTTGAAGTGGATTACCTCTTCGATCTTCCGACCGAAGATTACCATGCATTATGGAGCTTCGCAGCAGAAATTAGCCATGCCATCAAGGCTGCTTTCCCCTGCGATCGAATTGGCGTGGCCGTTGTAGGACTGGAAGTGCCGCATGCACACATCCATCTGATTCCGATTAACCGCATGAGCGATATGAGTTTTGAAAATCCCCGCGTAAGGCTGAGTACTGAGGAATTTGATGAAGCGGCTAAGCTCATCAGATCAAAGTTATAGTTGTTCCTTCTGGGTTTTCATCCTTGAGATGGGGCCAGTTTCCCCATGGCAATGAAAGATGGATTAGTGAGGTCTTTTTTATTGTAGACTAAGGAAACTGCACCCTCAGCAAACGGGTCATTACCTTCCCGATATTGGTTGATTTTGCCTCCTGCTGCTACCAGTATGGCATCTCCGGCTGCAGTATCCCATTCCATGGTCGGAGCCAACCTGGGATAAATATGTGCTTCACCACGGGCTAGTTGTATAAACTTCATGGCACTTCCACGGTATTCAAATTCAGGCCGTGCAAGTTGATCTATAAATGCCGAAGTCAGCTTATTGCGGTGTGATCTGGAACTGACAACCTTAAGGCCGGTCTGATCCTTGTGAAAAGGAGCTGCATTGATGGGTTTAGTGATACCATCTTTGTTGCAAAAGGATTCATGACCGGAAGTGTTGTAATAGTATTTGTGGTGAACCGGGAGAGCTATAAACCCAATAAGGGGGCGTGTACCCCGGCACAGTGCCAGGTTTATTGAGAAATCGGAACGCCCGGCTATAAACTCTTTTGTTCCGTCCAGGGGGTCAAGTAACCAGAAATAATCCCAGTACTTTCTTTCTTCATAAGCCTGTTGCTTGTTCTCTTCCGACAAAACCGGTATCCCGGGAAAAGCTGTATGCAGAAAACTGCAAATGATATCGTTGGCACGCAGGTCAGCATCGGTCACGGGACTTTGATCATGCTTATAACTTAACCCGGGCAGGGAGGCTGAATGAAAAATATTGAGTATGGCCTCCGCTGCGTCGTTCAGAACACTGAGAATATGTCGGTAATCAGCAGAATTAAGGTTCATAGGCCATCATTTTGGTGAAATGGCTGACTAACTAAAGTCATTTTTTCTGATTGGATCAAATTGCTTTAATGTACCGTACTCATTGATTGGAGACAGAACATCATCGGATCAACCGGGTAAATGCCGGGCACGAAATGAGCAGCCGTTCACCCAATTGAGTCCCAATCTGTTCCATAATTTCCAGATTCAGTCGGGTTCCGTTGAAAATTCGATGGCCAAAATAGGCTTCGAGGTCTTCAAAATTTTCCACCAACGTAACCGTGAAGCAGGCTTCCACCTCCTGGTCAACTTCAGCACGCATTCGGTCAACGGCAATTCCTTCAACGCAGATACAGACATCACCGGCAATGGACTCCAACAGAAGCGGAGGCAGAAGCAAGGTGTCCTGCTCCCCCGTTTGTGCATCTTGTGCCCGGGCTGCACTGTGGCTTAACCCAACAAACACCAGACAAATCACAATCGGCAGGAATATTTTTTGACGAATCATAGATAACAGTTTGCGGATTTAAAGACGAAAGTACGGGAAACATATTGTTTGTGCTGCTGTTAATTTCAAACCTGCAGGGATGATTCGGGCACAGACTACCGCTTGAATTATGTAATGGTTTGAAATCGTGTTATCTTTGCAGCCGAATTTTAAAAAATTTCTGAGAAAATGCACGAAACACAAACACTGAAATACAAGGTTAAAGACTTGTCATTGGCCGACTGGGGTCGACGTGAAATTGAACTTGCCGAAGCGGAAATGCCCGGTTTGATGGCCCTAAGAGAAAAGCACGGGCATGAAAAGCCACTGAGAGGTGCAAGAATTGCCGGCTGTCTGCACATGACCATTCAAACGGCCGTTTTAATAGAAACGCTGCTGGAATTGGGCGCAGAAGTAACATGGTCATCCTGCAACATATTCTCAACGCAGGATCATGCTGCTGCAGCCATTGCCAAGGCCGGTATTCCTGTGTTTGCATGGAAAGGCATGAATGAGGAGGAATTTGACTGGTGCATCGAGCAGACATTGTTTGCATTCGAAGGCGGTAAACCCCTCAATATGATCCTGGACGATGGCGGGGACCTCACCAATATGGTGCTTGATCGCTATCCGGAACTGGTGGATAACATCAAGGGACTGAGCGAAGAAACCACCACGGGTGTGCATCGTCTCTATGAGCGAATGAAGAAAGGCACCCTGCCCATGCCTGCTATTAACGTGAATGATTCTGTGACCAAGTCGAAATTTGACAACAAATACGGCTGTAAAGAATCTTGTGTGGATGCCATCCGCAGGGCCACTGATATCATGATGGCCGGTAAAGTGGCCGTTGTTGCCGGCTACGGTGACGTAGGGAAAGGCTCTGCAGCTTCTCTCCGCGGTGCCGGTGCACGCGTGATTGTTACCGAAATCGACCCGATTTGTGCACTTCAGGCTGCCATGGACGGATTTGCCGTAAAACGGATGGAAAACGCACTTCGGGAAGCCGACATCGTGATCACTGCTACCGGCAATAAGGATGTAATTACCGGGGAGCATTTTAAAGCCATGAAAGACAAAACCATTGTAGCCAATATTGGCCACTTTGATAATGAAATTGACATTGCATGGCTGAATAGTAACTATGGCCATGCTAAAGTGGAAATCAAACCACAGGTTGACAAATATACCATTGACGGCAAAGACATCATTGTGCTGGCAGAGGGAAGGCTGGTCAATCTTGGATGTGCAACCGGCCATCCGTCCTTTGTAATGTCCAACTCATTTACCAATCAGGTGTTGGCACAACTTGAACTTTGGCTTAATGGCAGCAGCTACGAAAACAAAGTTTATACCTTACCCAAGCATCTCGATGAGGAAGTTGCGCGATTGCACCTGGCCAAAATAGGCGTAGAACTTGAGACCCTTTCCGCAGAGCAGGCCGAATATATCGGTGTAGCTCCGGATGGTCCTTACAAACCGGAATATTACCGGTATTAAAATAGAAGCACCGTACTTCTGATGAGTCCGGGGCCCGTGTGTAACAACTGTGTTGTGAGCAGCCCAAAGCTTCAGCTTTGGGCTGTTTTTTTTATACACCCCGATGTAATAAATGCACAGGCAATTTTGTATCCCTCAATGAGTGCTTAGCCACAGAAGCCTCGTATATTGCAATTTTTTAACCGGTGCCTCATATGACCATCCGCCTTAGCGATATTCAGGAACCCGTAAAAGAAGAGCTCAAAATTTTTGACCGCCACTTCCGGACGGTCATGAGCAGCCATATTCCACTGCTCGATAAGGTGACCAGATATATTGTGAATCGCAAGGGCAAGCAACTCAGGCCACTTTTTGTATTGCTGAGTGCAAGGCTTGCCGGGGAAATTACACCGGCTACTTATACTGCCGCGTCCCTTGTAGAATTGTTGCATACAGCTACACTGACCCACGATGATGTGGTTGATGACAGTATGGAGCGCCGCGGATTTTTCTCCATCAATGCACTTTGGAAAAACAAGATAGCTGTACTGGTAGGAGACTACCTGCTGTCAAAAGGCTTGTTGCTGGCACTCGATAACCATGAATACCACTTGCTGCAAATTCTCAGCAGAGCCGTAAGGGACATGAGTGAAGGCGAATTGCTGCAAATTGAAAAAGCCCGTAAACTGGACATTGAAGAGTCCGTTTATTTTGAGATCATTACCAAAAAGACCGCATCGCTCATCGCATGCTCTTGTATGGCAGGTGCAGCTTCCGCCAATGCTGACACCGAACGGCAGGAAGCCGTCTACAAAATTGGAGAAGCTATCGGCATTGCTTTCCAGATCAGGGACGATCTGTTTGATTTTGGACATGAATATGTTGGCAAACCCCTGGGTATTGACATCAAAGAACGGAAAATGACGCTTCCTTTGATCTATGCACTAAATCATGCCGAAAAAGCAGACCGAAAACGCATTATCAGGCTCATCAAAAATGAAAGTGACAATGTGGATGCAGTTCACGAGGTATTGCAGTTTGTGCGCAACAGCCATGGAATTGAGTACACCCGGGAAGCCATGTATACATACAGGCAAAAAGCTTTTGACCTGATTCAACCGTTTAACAGCAGCCCTGCAGCAGCTTCCCTGAAAAATTTGATTACTTACGTTACAGAGCGAAAAAGATAGTTAAAGTTATGATACATAGCTCTTTGTGGGCTCCCTTTCTGGTCGCTTATAAGTTTACAAACGCATACTAACGCAAGCTAACGTAATTAAGCGTTTATAAAACCCATCCTAATCTCACCTTGCATACATCTTTGCAGCGGCAGTTGTTCCCCGGAATTGGGAAATGCCGGATACGGTTTTATTTTTTCACAAAAAATTTTATTAGTTATGAAAATCGTAAGCAATCAGGTAGTATTAACAGGCAATCTTGGCCGCAGCCCCGAGCTCATGCGCTTTGACAGCGGCAATTACAAGTGCAGCTTCTCGCTGGCCACTAATGAGTTTGTAGGCAGCCCCACAGGTGAAAAAACCCAACGAGCCGTATGGCATCAGATCGTAGTATGGGGCAAGAAAGCGGAAGAAGTAGCCGGCATTTATTCCAAAGGAGACTTTGTCACCATTACGGGTCGGCTGAAGTACCGCACTTACACAGACAAGGAAGGCATATTCCGCAAGATAGCTGAGGTCATTGCCGATGAAATGGAGCCTGTACAGCGTCAGGAAAATGCCATAGCCGCATAACAAAATGCTATCAACACTAAATCGAACTTCAAACACAACATTCACACAAAATTTTTTAGACATGAAAATCTTAAGCAATCAGGTAGTATTAACAGGCAATCTTGGCCGCAGCCCCGAGCTCATGCGCTTTGACAGTGGCAATTACAAATGCAGCTTCTCGCTGGCCACCAATGAATTTGTGGGCAGCGCCACAGGTGAAAAAACCCAACGAGCCGTATGGCATCAGATCGTGGTC
>JBJHCA010000052.1:0-6805 GCA_050485785.1 Saprospiraceae bacterium
ACCCATCGGACAGGACAGAGTTACAAGCTAAATTGCAGGAATCAGTATTTGTGCTGGAAGCTTTACAGGAAAAACGCGAAGAATTGCGGTATACGCTGAAGCAGGATGATGAAAAGCACATCCAAAAAGCAGAACTCATACGGGGTTATGAAAATGCCCTTCAGGATGCCGACGACAAAGCCCGTCTCAATGAACTGATTGGCAGTGCAGACGGAAAAAAGTTCAGACAAATAGCCCAGCAATTTACCCTGGATGCACTGCTCGGTTACGCCAATGAACACCTGAAAACACTTTCGCCGAGATATCAACTTCACAGAAATCCGGGAACATTGGGACTTCAGATCAGCGACCTCGATATGGGGCATGAGATCCGCTCAGTGTATTCGCTGTCGGGGGGAGAGTCATTTCTGGTTTCGCTGGCCCTTGCATTGGCTCTGTCATCGCTGGCATCCAATCGCATCAGGGTCGAGTCACTGTTTATTGACGAAGGCTTTGGTTCACTGGATGCCCATACGCTGAGCTTGGCCATGGATGCCCTGGAGCGATTACCCGAACAAGGCAGAAAAGTGGGCGTCATATCACACGTACAGGAAATGACGGAACGTATTCCGGTTCAGATCAACGTCAAGCTTTTAAGCACCGGCCGCAGCAAAGTGGAAGTGATCAACCGATGGATGATTTAGTGTTATTCCCTTCAAGTCAGACCTTTACTTCCCTGCATTCCAGTGATCCCGCATCAAATCAAATCCCATTTGCCAGCCCTGCTCACTGGGTGATACCTCGCCTTCGGGCAAGTCTTGCAGCTCGCTTTGAATGCCCTCCCCTTCCTGGATAAAAGTCATCCGGCTGCCGCCACGTCCGTTGGGGACTATTTCAATAGTTATAATGTCAAACACCGGGGAAAAATCGGGCATACCGCATGTGTACTTCAGCTTGCTGAATGGTTCAACCTGCAGATACTCACCGGTCATCACCAATGTGGTTTCTCCCTCCTGTCTGGTAATGGTGTACTTTCCTCCCACCCTGAGGTCGATATCAAACTCCGTATCTTCAGTCCACCAGATCCGCATATCTTCCGGAAGTGTGAAAACAGCAAACACCTTTACGGGAGCCGCATCAAACTCCCGCTCTATCTTTAAATGATTCATAAAGTTATGGATTTTAACGGGTTGTAGCCGGCATCAAACCGGCTATGCTATTAAACTATTGCCAATTCAACTGCCACGAAACGCCAAACCGGTCAATGACCCAGGCAAACTGGCGGCTAAAGCCATAGTTGTTGAGCGGCATGGCTGCCTGACCGCCTTCCGACAGCCTTTCGTATAGCTTTTCAATTTCCTCCTGACCGGAACACTCCACATAGATGGATACAGCAGGCGAAAAGTCCCAGTTGTGAACAGGCGGGCTGTCGCTGCACATGTAAAGGCTGCCGTTCAGTTCAAAGGTTGCCTGCATAATGGATCCTTCTTTTCCGGGTCCTTCAGGGCCCCACCGGTGTACATTGATAATGCGGGCATTGTCAAACAGACTCACGTAGAACTCCATGGCCTGTTCGGCATCATTTTTCTGAAACGTGAGGGAAGTCATCATTCTGGTAGTCATAGCAGTTTTGTTTTCAGATTGTGCAATGTGAAGGTAGTTTCCTTCATTCATGCTGCTGTACTCAGCAGGTTGACCATATGCCACTATGGCCATGCAAAGCGCGAAGCTTAAAACTTTAATGCGTTTCATCATGAGTTTCATTTTTTTTCTTTTTTAATACAAAGGCACTGATCAATGTGACTATCAGTCCCATGGGTAATACTTCAAGTGCAGTCATCAGGGCCAGGCCGGGCGGAGTGCCCGCCAGAGTCCTGATCTTTTCGAGGTATTCAGTTTGAGCGGCAATGTCCTCAGGTGCTGTTTTGCGAAGAACAAAATCCTCATATATATCCAGAAAGTCCGGAACAAACAGATAGTAATAAAACATCCATATACCCACATAGGCCGCCGTGGCTGTCAATGACATCAATGTGCCTGCTTTCAATGCATGGCCCACAGAAATATAGCCATCGAGTTTTTTGTTCCTGTAATCCCTGATGCCGAAAAAAATCAATGAAAACACAACGAGCATCAGGGCAATGCCCAGCACATCATAGGTTTTAATATCAGGGTTGGAATACATTACATTCACCATAATGATCATAATGCCTATCCAGATGATGCCCGGTATCAGGCCAAAAACTAACACATGCTTTTTCATGGAGTGTAAAGGGGTTTGTGGTCAAAAAATCCGGGGCAAATCTAAATGCAGCCCGTGTTTATCTCATCATACTTTAGTACCAATGTGCCTCATACGCGGAAAAATCATGCTTAAGTGCCGCCGAATATCTAGATCAATTTCAGCGCTTTGGCCTTAGTTACTGCATGCGTACGGCTTTTGACCTCAAGTTTTTCAAGTAAGCGGGATACGTGAGTTTTTACTGTACTTACGGATATGTACAATTCTTGGGCAATCTCGGCATTCCGATGCCCTTTGGCCAAAAGTTGCAAAACTTCATACTCCCGGCTACTCAGATTCAACCTTTTCAGTTCAGCTTCATTGATGTTACCATCTTCCTCCGTACTGATCATCACCTCTTTTTCTACAATCACCTTTTCAACGCCGGGTTTAATGAGCCGGGTGGCTATCCAGATACCAAGCACCATAAAAAGCAGAGCAATCAACCCAATGTAAACATCCAGCGCAGCATCTACCACCAACAGGTTCCATTGCAGCCACTTGAGCAAAAAAACCAATACGGCCAGTGCCAGGCCATACAAAAAGATATACCTTAAATCCCTCAATATTTTCACAGGCTATGGTTACAGACTGACATGTTCTTCTCAGCTTCCGCCTATCTCCGGATAAACCGTAGCTATCATCTACTGCACTGCTGATGGCAATGCCACGACCGGCAAATATGAATAAAAACCTGCATAACTCAAAACTTCAGGCTCTGCTGCCATCGCCTTGAAACAACGCTGTCGGCTCCATTCCGTTAACCGCTATCGCCCGGCGATTCGACGGCGAAGCATACTCAAAAACTCGGGCGTCATCCCCATGTAGGACGCAATGTACTTTTGCGGAACACGGAGCTCCAGATCGGGATACAGAGCTTTGAAAGAGTCGTATTTTTCCTCTCCGGTCATGCTGATGTTTCTGATAATGCGCTGCTGATGGGTTACCAGTGACTTTTGAAACAGAATGCGAAAGTACTTTTCCAGGGCAGGCACGGCCTCAAACAACTCCTCCAGGGTTTCACGGTCAAAAATATACACCTCCGAGGGCTCCATGGCTTTGATGGAATACATGGCAGGGCTATGGTGATAAAAACTGTTCAGGTCTCCTGTCCACCAGGTGGGCATGCCAAACTGCATCACGTGATCTGCCTGCTTGTTGTCGGTATAATACGTCATCAGGCAACCTGAACGAACAAAAATAAACGGGCAGTCGTTTTCGCCCTGTCGGATCAGGAACTCATTGCGTTTCAGCGGCCTGGTGCATATTCGGCTTTCAATCATCTCAATTTCTTCCTCACTCAGCACTACATGCCGGGTAAAATGGCTGATCATGTCGGGGTGCTTCATGCTGTCGTCCTAAGTTGGCTCAGGCATTCAACGCTCCAATACCCGCCCCTGTTTCCGCCCTCTTGTCCATTTTTTGGGTAGTTGCTCACCAGCACTCAACTTTAAGGGATAGCAGATTTTAGCACCTGTCGACGTGCTCTTTTCTTTTTTTTGATATCTCTTTGTGGTTTCCGCTCCGCGGAAAATTATAGGCTTCCCATGCATGTTACACGATTTAGCGTAAACCTTGCTGTCAACTTGTCCTATATCCAACATCCGCTTGTTTCCGCAATCATACCGGTTCACACTTCAGCCGGTCTGCAATCCTGTATTGACAATGCGTTTCAATCCTGTTTTAACTAAAACCGCAGCATTGTCTACCTTTGCAGGCTAAACCTGGAATGCATGAAATCCCCCCAAATATTATCCACATCTGAAAGCTGGGTAGCCGTGGACAAACCAGCCGGCATCAGGTCTATTCCCGACCGGTTCCAGACCGGCCTGCCCAATATTGCAGGAATGCTGGGCAGTCATTTTGAGGAGATTTATACCGTTCACCGGCTCGACCGTGACACTTCCGGGGTGATGGTGTTTGCCACTTCAGCCGCAACCCACAAAATGTTATCCCAACAATTTGAAGAGAGAAAAGTATCCAAGCACTATCTGGTGCTGGTCAGCGGTAGGGTTTCCCCCGCCGAAGGCAGAATTGAAATGCCTTTAGCCCACCATACGGCCCGGCCCAACATGATGGTGGTTCACAAACGCGGAAAGGAAGCCATCACCACTTACACTGTGCTCGAGCAGTTTCGTTCGTGTGCGCTGCTAAGCGTTCAAATCCACACCGGCCGAACGCACCAGATCAGGGTACACATGCAATACGCCGGCCACCCTTTGCTAATTGACCCCGTGTACGGTGGTCGGGAAGCCTTTTACCTGTCGTCGGTCAAAAAGAAATACCGGTTATCCGGAGAAGAAAAACCACTGATGGCTCGTCAAACCCTGCATGCCGCTTCTCTCTCATTCAACTGTCCCGACACGGGCTCGGAAGTTTCCGTGGAAGCCCCGCTACCCAAAGATTTTCAGGCAGTGCTCAATCAACTTAGAAAATGGGATATGCCCTGAGAGAAAAGCTCCACTTACCGATGTTCCTGCTCTGATGCATCTTTCAATGCTTCCGCACTTCGGCTGAGCTGTGTGCATATCTGTTCCACATAATTCAGGGTGTTCAGATACCCCGTCGACTCCAGGGCTTCCCAAATAGCTGTGTACAGCAACATACCGTCAAATCCCCAGGTAATGGTCTGTTCCATATTGTGAAGATCAACACCGCCGGCTGCAATACAGCGAGCCGTTGCCGGCTTGATGTCCATAAAACGCTGATGGGGGCAGTCAAACCAGGGCCAGTTGATACTGCATCGATGATGAGACTGTGTAAACACCGGCCCCAGAAATATACGGCTGTAGCGGGCATCGATCATGCTGAGATCTTCAGGATGAAGGGCAAAAATCGATTTGGGCAGCCTTGAACGCAGACTGTCTTTGGTGGCCGGGTTATCGGGAGAATAATGCACCCCGGCCAGGCTGTACTTCTCGGCCAGCAGCAATTTCCCGTGAAGGATCACGCGGTTTCGGTACTTTTCAGGAATGGCATGGATGAGCTTCTCCAGGGGCTTTTCCTCGAGATGCGGCTTCCTCAGATGAATGAAGTCTACCCCCAGATCAAGGAAATCCACCATCATAGAAGGTTCACCCTCAACCCTTACCGGGTGGGTCATCAGATGGATCTCAAAAGTTTTAGCTTTTCCCACAGGCTTCGCTTGTGGACGTCAATATACTAAAGTTGCTGAAACCTGAACCTACACCGGTTGAAATTTTTTCAGATTATGACCAAATAATCAGGGAACTATGCGTATTCTGCCAGTTCCATCCACCGCATTTCTTTTTCCTCCAGTGCATCCTGCACTTCGCTCAATCGCAAGTTGATTTTCCTGAAATCCTCACCGGTTAATCCGGTTTCATTAAACCGTGCACTCAAGGCTGCCCGTTCCTTCTCTAGTGTTTCTATGTCTTTCTCTAGCTGCCCAAATTCTCTGATTTCGTGGTAACTCAGCTTGCGCTTTTTGGCCGGTTCCGCCTTTGCGACAGGTTTTTCGGCCTTTATTTCACGATCATTTTTCAAGTCCGCCTGTTCATCGCGTTTCATTTGACGGTACACGGTATAGTTGCCGTTGTAATCCTTGAAGTTTCCTTCTCCGTCCAGTATCCACAAATGATCGGCCAGCTTGTCCATAAAATACCGGTCGTGGGTCACCATCACCAGACAACCCTCAAAAGTCAGCAGGAACTCTTCCAGAATGTTGAGCGTCAGAATATCCAGGTCATTGGTAGGCTCGTCAAGGATAAGAAAATTCGGATTTCGAAGTAATACGGTTAGCAAAAACAATCGTCTTTTTTCGCCTCCACTCAACTGACTGACGTATATGTTCTGCTGATCGGGCTCAAACAAAAAACGCTCCAGCAATGCACGGGGCGATGCTTTTGAGCCATCGGCCATGATAAAAAATTCAGCCAGGTCACTCACTACATCAATCACGCGTTTATCCAGCGGAATTTCGTCCCATTCCTGCGTATAGTATCCCAGCTTAACGGTTTCGCCTACCACTACCCTTCCGGTTTTGGGCTGAAGATGCCCGGCAATGATATTGAGCAAGGTGGTCTTTCCTGACCCGTTAGGCCCTACGATGCCAATTTTCTCGCCTTTCTTAAACTTGTAGTCCAGTTGCTTGAACAGCATTTTGCCCTCAAACCCATGGCTGATGTTGTGCAGCTCAAGTATTTTTTTGCCAAGCCGTTCTTGCCTAACGCTAAGCTGTAAACTCTTATCGCGGGGCTTTTGCCGGAGCTGTTCTCTGATAGCCTCAAACTGATCAATTCTCGATTTCGATTTGGACGTTCGGGCTTTGGGCATGCGGCTTACCCATTCGCGCTCAGATTCAAACAACCGTTGAGTCTTGTCATAACTGCGCAATTCAGTTTCAGAGCGATGGGCTTTGGCTTCCAGATAATACGAATAATTGCCTTTGTAACGGTGCAGCTTGCCCCGGTCAAGCTCATAGATCTGATTGCAAACCCTGTCGAGAAAATACCGGTCGTGGGTTACCATCAACAAAGTGAGCTGATCGCGGCTCAAATACCCTTCCAGCCACTCGATCATCTC
>JBJHCA010000052.1:6815-23386 GCA_050485785.1 Saprospiraceae bacterium
GGCTCATCCAGTACCAGAAAGTCGGGCTCATGCATCAGCGCTTTGACCATGGCAAGTCGCTTTTGCTGTCCCCCGGATAACGAACCCACCGGCCTTTCAATCCCACTGAGTTGCAGCCTCCCCATAAGCTCGTTCATATTGGCTTCAATGGTCCACGCTTCGGTATTATCCATTTCTATGGCTGCCCGCTTCAGTGCTTCCTGATCGTTGGCCAGCATTGCATGTTCATAATTCCGCAGCGCTTTTATAGCCGGCTGATCTCCTTCAAGTAAGGCATCTATCATCTGTACATGAGGGGCAATCAGCGGTGACTGATCCAGAAACTCTACCCGTGCTTCAGGATGGAGCTCAACTTTGGCATCTTCAGCATTGACCTTCATGATTCCGGCAGCTATCCGCAGCAAAGTACTTTTACCCGAACCGTTTCGCGCCACCAGTGCCACCTTCTGCCGGTGATCGATATGCATATTGATATGGTCAAACAGGCACTTGTCGCCGTAAAACCACGTAATGTTCTCAAGAGTCAGATAAGTCATGGATCCGGCAAATCAGGCTTCTACTAAAAACAAATAAAGTTCTTCCGGTCCGTGCACCCCATACTGCAACTTCTTCTCAATGTCAGCCGACCTGCTTGGGCCGGTGATAAAACTGATCATGGATGGCATTTCTTTCCCGTAGTGCTGCTGCATCATGGTCAAGGCATCGCCCACGTCGTAAATCACCTGATCCGTAGTAGCCACTACAATGTGAACCGGGGGAAAAATGGACAGCAAACGGCCACCTCTTTTAGAACTGTCAATCATGATGGAACCCGTTCGGGCAATAAGCCCCATGCAGGTGGTAATACTGGCCTGAGCTTCCTCGTAATGCTCGCCCCGCCGCAGCCAGGGAAATTTTTTTCCGGTCAGAAAATGCTGGAGCTCGTGTTCCCAGCAAAAAATATTCTCCCATCCTTTGCTTTCGGCTAGCTGAGTAAGATACTGGAACAGATCGTCAATCGTTTCACAGTATTGAAACTGACCACGTGTTTCAACATAGTTCTGAGCAAACAACACCAGTAAACTGTCAGATGCTGCAGGAAATGGTGAAGCCTGCAGATCAACCCGTTTGTAAGGGTTTTCCGTTTTGGTCTTCAATGCTTCCTGAATATCCTTCAGTATTTGCTCTCTGTCGCTCAAGAACCCGTCCCATTAGATGTAAGTGCCAAAATAAAAACTTCGAGCCTATTTATTGCTGCCGTCTTCTGTTTTTTCTGTTACGGCGCTTTCATCCGTTTGGTCATCGGAATCCTTGGTAGCGGATGACCCGGGCAAATCGTCGCTCTTCTCAACTTTGGAATCTGTTTCAACTTCGGACGGAGCCTGATCGTGATGGTCAATGCCATTGTCACCGGCCACAGTTTCTGTGTCCGTCACTTCCGGTTCAAATCCGGGGAGTGGAGAATCACCAAAGGGTCTTGGGCCTATAATCTTTACAATATCCGATTTAAGCAGCACTTCCTTTTCAAGAAGACGGTTGGCCAGGGCTTTGAGCTCTTCCATTCTTTCAGTGAGTAATACCTTGGCTCTTTCGTATTGCTGCTGTATCAGATTGCGGGACTCCACGTCGATCATCCTGGCCGTTTCATCTGAGTACGGCTTGGCAAACTGGTTCTGATTCATCAGGTCGTAAAAGGAAACATTGCCTACATTTTCATTCATTCCAAAAACAGCCACAATACTGTAAGCCATTTTGGTCACCTGATCCAGGTCATTTTGTGCTCCGGTGGATATCTTTCCGAAAATGAGACTCTCTGCCGCTCTGCCGCCCAGGGTCATGCACATGCGATCGAGCAATTGTTCTGTAGTGGTTATGTGTTCTTCCTTGGGCAGGTATTGCGCATAGCCCAAAGTTCCGATGCCACGGGGTACTATAGTCACCTTCACCAGTGGGCTCGCATGCTCCAGAAACCATCCGCAAATAGCGTGGCCGGCTTCATGGAAGGCAATGATCTCTTTCTCCTTGGGCGAAATGATTTTTGATTTTTTCTCCAGTCCTCCAATTACGCGGTCAAGGGCATAATTGAAATCGTCCATGTCCACTTCTTTCTTATTGCGACGGGCTGCAACCAATGCCGCTTCGTTGCAAATATTGGCGATATCGGCACCGGCAAAACCCGGCGTCATTTCAGCCAGAATGTGCGATTTAACTCCGGCAGCTATTTTGATGGCACGCAAATGCACATTGAATATTTTCTCACGCCCCTTGAGGTCCGGCGGGTCTATGCCTATCTGACGGTCAAAACGTCCGGGACGCATCAACGCACTGTCAAGCACATCGGGACGGTTGGTAGCGGCCATCAGGATAACACCTTTATCGGTGCTGAATCCGTCCATCTCTACCAGAAGTTGATTCAGCGTGTTTTCTCTTTCATCATTTCCGCCTTGTATGGCACCTTTTCCTCGGGCTCTTCCAATAGCATCAATCTCATCGATAAACACAATACACGGTGCTTTTTCCCGGGCCTGCTTAAACAAGTCGCGTACCCTGGATGCACCTACTCCCACAAACATCTCAACAAAATCGGAGCCGGAAATGGAAAAGAACGGAACTCCGGCTTCACCGGCCACGGCCTTCGCCAAAAGTGTTTTACCCGTACCTGGAGGCCCCACAAGTAAAACGCCTTTAGGAATCTTACCCCCCAGAGAAGTATATTTTTTCGGGTTTTTCAAAAAATCGACCACCTCCATCACTTCCTCTTTGGCTTCATCCAGGCCGGCTACATCCGAAAAGGTGATGTTCACTTTCGTATTTTTGTCAAAAAGTAAGGCTTTCGATTTGCCAATATTGAAGATCTGGGATCCTGGACCACCGGCAGCTCCGCTCATACGCCGCATGATAAATATCCAGATGGCCACAATAATGGCAATGGGCAGCAACCAGCTCAGGATGGGGCCAATCCAGTTGGGCTCATTGACAAACTGAGGTGACACCTTGGTGGCATTGGCCGGCAGCTCACTTTGAATTTCGTTCATCCGACGGCTCAGATAGTCGATATCGCCGATGTTGAATTCATAATGGGGGCCGGTATTGGTCTGATTGCTGAATGGGATAGTCCTCACCTGGCTGTGCTCTTCATAGTCTAGCATTTCAGGTTTGATGTAGACCCTTGCGCGCTCCTTGTTAATGACACGCAGCTCTTTAATCTGCTGAGATGCCAGCAGCTGTTCAAAGCGGTTATAGTCTATTTCCTGAACATGAGAACTTCTGAAATTCCAGATATTCAGTGCCAGAAGAAACAAAGCGATAAGACCGTAAATCCAATAGATATTTACTTTGGGCTTTTGGTCGGGTTGATTGCCCTCCGGATTCTTGTTTTCCTTTTTTTCCATCAGTGGTTAATTCCTGAACTACAAACTTAAACCTACAACTACAATGCAACGAATTCGGTTCTTTTGGCATCACTCCATAGCTCTTCCAGCTGATAGAATTCGCGCGATTCGGGATGAAAAATGTGAACTATGGTGTCAAAATAATCAACCAATACCCAGGTGGCATTTTGCTTCCCTTCAATATGGTTGGGAGTTATTTGCAGTTCCTTTTCGAGTTTGGCCTCAATTTTTTCGGCTATGGCTTTAACCTTTGTCCGTGATTCTCCTTCACAAATGATAAAAAAATCAGTGGGCCTCTCATTCAGCTTTCTCAGATCGAGTTGGACAATGTTGTTTCCCTGGGTATCCTGAATGCTTTCGATAATCATGCTGTTCAGTACAGTGGTATCGGATAGCGTTTTATTGGTAGTCAAATCAGACGTCAATTCTTCGATTGTTTTTTAATGTTCAAATAAAGCACAAAAGTAATCAATTTATATCAGTGCCGCGTTTAGTATTTTTGCAACCCACAACACATATAGCATGCTGCCGGTCAGACCGTATAACATTGGCTTTACAGGAAAGGTTTTGAAGCATTTTAAGATGCTGGAAAGCACGCATGACAAAGCTGTCAGCCTCATTTCAGATACCCGCCCTGAAGAAGGAACGGCCATTTCAGCAGATTTTCAAAGCAAAGGCCGGGGACAATGGTCTAAAAGCTGGCAAAGCGAAGCCGGAAAAAACGTTTTGTGTTCCGTGATACTCTATCCGGCAGCACTGCAAAGCCGCGATATTTTTCTGCTCAATATGGTGGCTTCCATGGCAGCAACAGATCTGTTACATGCTTCAGGCCTAGGAGATGCTGCCATCAAATGGCCCAACGATATCCTGATCGGCAGGGCAAAAATTGCCGGCATACTCATATCCAACGGCATAGCGGGCAACCGGGTTGAATGGTCTGTCATCAGCCTGGGGCTGAACGTAAACCAGACCCTGTTTGACCTGGGAAACACCCAGGCCACCGCCATGACCCTTCAAACCGGAAAAAGATATCTCATCTCCGAAGTACTGGAACAATGGTTTATGTACCTCGAGCACTACTACCTGATGATGAACTACGGCATGTACCGCAAGCTTGAATCCGAGTACAATAAAAGACTGTACAGCAAACACCAAAAACATACGTTCAGCCTGGTGAATGGCAGTGAAAGTACCATCAGTGCATATGTGGAAGCAGTGAGGCAAAATGGTGCCATTGTTCTGAAAACAGATGACGAGCAGGTAAAACCCTATTTTTACGGCCATGCAAAATGGATCATATCATGAAAAAAGTAACCGAAACCCACGTAGAGAAAGCCATTGAAGAGATATCGGCTGCGGCTGATTCCAATGCCGATTCCATTATTCAACCCTTAATAGACCATTATCGCAACATACTTCAGTTTATCATGACCGGAGATGAGGATGATTTTTCGGAGAACGAACTCGACATGCTGTTGTTTGTTACCGCATCCGGTATTAAAGCCATGGAGCTGGCCGGACTCAAACCCCGTAATCCGTCGCCAGAACATCTGCGCGAAACGGAAGAGCGGTATTACGAACAATGGGATAGCCTGAAAGGCAGCACAGAAGAAAAACTCGACCGCTGGTACGATGATAACCGACAACCCGAACTGATGTTACTGGCCGAAGACATCCTGATGGATGAAGAAGACGGCCTTCCCCAACAGGTTCAGGTCATGCTTTTTATTAAGGCCGTAGCAGTTTTTGATACAGCACTCAGCTAACTTTAAACGAGTGAATCCAGTGTCTGCAATCCTCCAGTTGAAGCATGATGTGACTCAGTCATTCCGGTAATTGGTTTTGGTAATACAGCTGATTCAGTTAGGTTTGAACCATGATTACTACCCGCACGGCTACCGTTGACGTGATCATTCCGGCATTGAATGAGGAAAAACCTCTGCCCTTTGTGCTGGCTGACATTGACCCAAGTCTGGTTCGCCGAATTATTGTTGCGGATAACGGCAGTACCGACCAAACGGCTAAAGTAGCTGAAGAAAGCGGTGCTGTTGTGGTACCAGCACCCAAGCGTGGGTATGGAAGTGCCTGTCTGGCTGCTATGCTGTTTATTGCCGGTGATATTGCCTTGCCTCCTCCGGACATCATCGTTTTTCTAGATGCTGACCATGCTGACGACCCCTCCTGCCTGAATCTGCTTATCAGCCCGATAGCTGAAGACCGGGCAGATCTCGTCATCGGTGCCCGGGCCAAAAAGCTCCGTCAACCGGGATCCATGACGCCGGCTCAAATTTTTGGCAACCGGCTGGCTACCGCATTGATAGCGCTTTTTTGGGGATTCCGTTTTACTGATCTTGGGCCGTTCAGGGCCATCAGATATCAAAGCCTGCTAAAACTTAACATGGTGGATACCAATTACGGCTGGACTGTGGAAATGCAGATCAAAGCCGTGAAACAGGGTCTGAGATGCTTGGAAATTGAAGTACCTTACCGCCAAAGGCAGGGGTTATCAAAAATTTCGGGTACGGTAAAAGGCACTTTTATGGCCGGTTATAAGATACTGTGGACAATTTTCAAATACGGAGTTTTGAAGAAGTGATATGAACGAGTGGCTGTTATACCTGAGCCTTGGGCTTTACATGATCCTGTTTGGGCTCATCACCTTGTATTGCTTGAATCAGCTGTACCTCTTTGTGCTATACCTCAGGAGCAAAGCTTCCATGGGGCAACAAAAAGATATCAAAAATAATACACCCAAAGCTGCTCTGCATCACCTTGCTGCAATAGTTGATACGGTAAATACTCCAGAAAGGTTAGGTGAATATCCTGGAAACCTGCCTTCGGTATGCCTGCAACTCCCTGTTTACAATGAGCCGCTGGTCATTGAACGCCTGCTGAAGTCGGCCATTGAACTGGACTATCCTGCCCACCGGCTTGAAATTCAGATTTTGGATGATTCTGAGGACAATACTACCTGGCTGATCGGGCAATTTCTGCAAGATCATGCCGAAAAAATACCATTTGCAGTGCGGCATATCCGACGCGAAAAACGCACTGGGTTTAAAGCTGGTGCACTTCAACATGGCCTCGAACTTACTGATTGTGAACTGATTGCCATTTTCGATGCCGATTTTATCATACCCCGCAATTTCCTGCTTCACACTGTTCCGGCACATGGTGATGAAAATACGGCAGTGGTTCAGGCCCGGTGGACTTTCATCAACCAGGACTATTCGCTGCTCACCCGACTTCAGGCATGGCAACTGCACCTGCATTTTTGGGTTGAACAAAGTGTGCGGATGTGGGGCAACTTCCTGCTGCAATTCAACGGCACTGCCGGGGTATGGAAAAAGAAAGCCATTGTAGAAAGTGGAGGCTGGAGCCACGATACCTTAACCGAAGACCTCGATTTGAGCTACCGGGCACAGCTTGCCGGCTGGAAGATCAGATTTCTGCCCAACATGGAAGCCCCCTCTGAGCTGCCCGTTCACATTGCTGCACTCAAAGATCAGCAGTTCAGATGGACCAAAGGCGGAGCTGAATGTGCCCGCAAGTTGATTCCCCGTATACTGGCATCGGAACTGAGTGCCGGTAAAAAGTTTCAGGCCGTTTTGCACCTGTCTGCCAGCAGTGTTTATCTTTTTCTGTTTTCCGGTGCTTTGCTCAGTGTGTTGCTGAGTTTATGGCCCTCCACCCGCGAGCTCACGCTGAGTGGTTTTGCCATCTTCATTGCCGGCGTGTTTTGTCTCCTGCCCATCTATGCAGCTATGTTCAGGCTGGCTTTTCCACGCACGAGCTACATTTGGTTTGTCCCGCTTTTCCTGGTCTACCTTGTGCTGTCACTGGGGCTCAGCCTCCGGAATGCCACGGCAGTGTTGCAGGGCCTTATTGGACGACGAACACCCTTTGTAAGAACACCTAAATGGGGGCTTACCCGAAAAAATGAAGTCAATCGCCCGTCCCAATACTGGAAGTTCCGCGATGCTGCCCTGGCAGAAGGTGTCACCGGTTTGATTTTCATGGTAGCCGTGGTGGCAGCGCTTTTTCAAAACTGGCACGTATTCACCATGTTCCATTTGATGCTGGGTATCGGTTTACTGGCGGTATTTATTTATGCCAAAACACACAACCGTAGCTGATGATGCCTTTCAGGATCAATAACCCGAATTGGCCGGCACTGCTGATGATCCCGCTTATCGTGTGGGGAAGCATGTATATCACCCGGCATAACACAATGGAAATCATTGGTTTTTGGGCTGTCGCAGTGTTTTTGTGGGTTTGGCTGATAAGGTCTTGTCCTGCCCGGTTAAAGCCGGGAGGTGTTTTTTTATTTTTTGGGATAGCTCTTTGTTTGCGGCTTATCGCCTTTGTAGCTTTTCCCGCATTATCTGATGATATCTACCGGTTTATCTGGGACGGTCAACTCATTCTTCAGGGCACCCATCCTTTCAGCCTTACACCGCAGGCTTATATGCATATTACGCCCAATCCCGGCCAAACTCTTGAAACACTCTATCCTCTGCTCAACTCACCCGAGTATTTTACGGTTTACCCGGCTGCATGTCAGGCCGTATTTTACCTGGCTGCCCGGTTGTTTCCTGACGACATTTACACAGCTCATCTCATCATCAAACTACCGCTGCTGCTGGCGGAAATACTGAATTTGGGCATCATTTACCTGCTCGTGTCGCAATTGAAAACCGGTATGAACCGGCTGGTTGCTTATGCATTTCAGCCTTTTATTATACTGGAGGGGGTCGGCAATGCCCACTTTGAAGTACTGCTGCTCACTCCTTTGTTATTGCTGTTGCTCATCGGTTTTAGAAGGCGTGCCTGGCTGGCTGCGCTGTTGTTTTCTACAGGCATTGCCATCAAAATACTCCCGGCTATGTTGCTGCCGGCATGGTTTTTCAATCTGCCGCTTAAAGGTAAAATAGTACTGGGGTTAACCGTTTTTGCAGCTACCGCGATCATTCATTTACCGCTGTTTACACCCTACACACTTTACGGCATGTACACGGGCTTATCACTGTATTACAGCCACTTTGAATTCAATGCATCGGTGTATTACCTGCTCCGGAATGCAGTTTGGGTGTTTACCGGATACAATCCCATCGCCTGGCTGGGGCCGGTGCTGGCTATTACAGCTACCGTTCTGATACTGGCATTATCATTCAAAGCCCGGATCAGAACTTCGGCGGATATGGCGGTGGTATGGATCATGGCGCTAACAGTTTACTGGTTACTGGCCACCACCGTTCATCCATGGTACCTGCTCACCATTGCCGGGCTATCGGTCATTACGAGTATGCGATTCCCCTTTGTATGGCTGTGCCTGGCCTGGCTGAGTTATGTGGGATACACAGCCGAGGGGTTTGAGGAAAATCTCCTGATCCTGGTCCTTCAGTATGCAGGGTTGTTTGTATGTTTGTTGTTGGACCTTAAGTCCGGAGTGTGGAGCAATATCTTTCTATCCGGCAAGGTTGAAAATTTGGTATCCGAACAAAAGCAAAAGTAAAGCAGATATGAAGCTCATTACATGTACCCTGATTTTAGTAAGTTTGGTGCTACTAGCTGATGCTCAGCGGCATGATGGCTACATCATTCTGGAGTCAGGCGAAAAGCTGGAAGGAAGAGTGCGCACCGGAGCATTGGCCGACTTCAGTGAACGAATCAGATTTGAATCAGCCACCGGCGAATCAAGGGATTACCTCCCTGCTGAAGTAAAACGGGTCAGTTACACCACGCGCAGAGGAGAAACTTTTAAATACGTAAAAAAAGACCTTGCAGGCAAGACCCGTTTCATTAGGCTTATGGCTGAGGGCGATACCGACCTGTACCTATATTATGATCAGCATCCCATTAACCGAAACAGAATAGCTATCTATATATTATCAGGTCCGGGAGACCGATATGTAGAAGTGAAAGAAGACGATTATCTGCGAAAACTAGCTGAGTACTTCAGCGACTGCCCTACCTTGAAAGGTCAGCTGGGTACTGACGGCCACCGGTTTACCAATATGGCCGACGTCGTGGATAAGTATAACCGATGCTGGAAAACTGGAGGCTAGCCTTCTTCACGGTTACTTTTTTAGGGTGTCGAACACGTCTTCCAGCGCATCATCAACTGTGTTGAACCTGAATTCAAAGCCTTCTTCCAAAGCGCGTGCCGGTACCGCATTAACACCGGTAAGCAAGGCTTCTGCCATGCTGCCCAGCATAATTTTCAATAACCCTGCTGGCACGGGGTGAACAACGCTAAAACCTGAGTAAACACGCTTCATGGCCCGTGCAAACTCAATGTTGCTCACCGGTTTGGGTGCTGTGGCATTGTAAGTGCCGGTTACAGGCTGTTGCAATGTATATATATACATGTTGACCAGGTCATCAATATGTATCCAGGGAAGCATTTGACTGCCGGAGCCGAAGTAAGCAGCACTTCCCAGCCTTAACGGCGTATATACTTTGGGAACCATTCCGCCGTCGGCCGAAAGTACCGGCCCTGTTCTGAGGCAAACAGTTGGAACTTGTTCGGAGACCTGATTAATGGCATCTTCCCAGGCGATCCCGGTAGCGGCAAGAAACCCCGATGTGCCAGCTCTGTGCTGTTCAGTGACAACCTCATCAGAAGGGCAATGACCATAATAACCCACCGCCCCTGCAGCGATAAACTTCTGAGGCTTCATGGCGCTGTCCTGCAACATGTAATTCAGCAGCAGCTGAGTACTGTTTACCCTGCTGTCCAGTATTTCCTTTCGGTAGGCCTGAGTCCAGCGATGGTCGGCAATGCCGGCACCGGCAAGATGGATCACAACATCCGCCCATTCCAGTGCTTTGCTGTCCATGGTCATTGTAGTGATATCCCATTGATATTGGGGAATATTCCGGCCTGTTTTGGCAGACCTTGTAAGATGAGCAACTTCATACCCCAATTCCGTGAGCTTCTTCGTTAATTGTGTACCGATCAGGCCGCTACCCCCTGAAATGAGTACGCGAAGTGATTGATTTTTTTCGAATTTCATGGCAAAACCCGTGTATTAGTGGTCAATTCTCTATATTGCATCCTCAAAAATTACGAGGGGTCGTTTTATGCAAATTCCTTCTGACTCTATTGGTAAACAAATAATAAGATACATGTTTAAAAAAATGAAGTTTTCTTTCGTCGCTTTGAGTGCCTTACTGATCTTTTATGCCTGTGGTGGCGGAGGCACACTGGATACATCCCACGCTGACCGGGTAAGGGTTCATGCACTTTCAGATGTGGAACAAATCAATTTGATCAACGGCTCAGATGCTCAAACCACTATTATAGGATATCAGGTAAAACAAGCCCTTTACGGGCTGCACCCCACCACGTACGAATTTGTTCCGGTACTGGCCAAAGAAAAAGCGACAATATACGAAGTGAATGACACCATATATATGGACTTTGTAATCAGGGAAGAAGCCTTATGGGATAACGGTGATCCCATTACTGGCCACGACTATGCTTTTTCCGTGAAAGCCGTGCTTAACCCCCGTACTGATTGCGTACATCTGAAAACATACTATGAGTTCATCCATGATGTGATTGTAGATGATGAGAATCCCAAAAAGTTTACCGTTGTATGCAAGCAGCCATATATGATTGCCGAAGCAGCGGCTGCAGATTTGTATATGCTGCCCCGGTATGTCTACGATCCGGAAGGGATCATGGAGCAGTTTACCGTAAAACAACTTGCCTATACCACCGATGAGCTGGCCAATGACCCTGAGATCAACCGGTTTGCAAATTTTTTCAATTCAGACCGATTCAAGCGGGAAGTGCTGGCGGGTTCAGGCCCGTACCGTTTTGAGCGTTGGGACACCAACCAGCGCATAGTTTTGCAGCGCAAAGAGAATTGGTGGGGAGATAAGATTGACAACACCAACAATCCATGGTTTCAGGCCTACCCTAACCAGATAGTTTACGTTACGGTTAATGATCTCACCACGGCTGTAGTAGCTCTTAAAGGCCAGAGCCTGGATGCCATGCACAACATTCCTCCCAAGGATTTTGTGGAAGACCTTGGCCGCAGTCAGAGCTTTCAGCAGCTCTACTATATGGAAACTCCACCGTTGTTCTCCTATGATTATATAGGCATTAACATGCGCGATCCACGCCTGGCTGATGTGCGGGTGCGCACGGCTCTGGCCCACATGATGAATGTTGAACAGTTGATTGAAGCAGAACTGTACGGACTGGGCCAACGGGTCACTAGTTTTGTGCATCCGAGCATCAAAGACCGCCTCAATACCGAGATCGAACCCTATGAATTCAATCTGAACAAAGCCCGCGAAATTCTGGCAGAAGCTGGTTGGAGCGATATGACCGGTGACGGGATACTCAATAAGGAAATTGACGGTGAAATGCATACCATGCGATTGAGGATGTTTTATAACAGTGGCAACCAACGCCGTGAAACAACCTGCCTGATTTTCCAGAATGCTGCCAGGCAAGCCGGATTGCAAATTGACATCCAAGCGCTGGAGTGGTCGGTTTTCCTGCAGCGGTCCAATGAAAAGGACTTTGATCTGTATGTAGGTGGCTGGGTTTCTTCACCCTCAGAAAGCGATCCGGCTCAGATATGGCATACCCGCAGCTACGACGGCGGATCTAACTATGTAGGCTTTGGTAATGATGAAACCGACGACCTGCTGGATGAGCTTCGTCAAACGGTGGATGTTGCCAAGCGGAACAAGCTTTACAAAGAGCTACAACAAAAAATACACGACGAAGTGCCTTATATTTTCCTCCTGTCTCAAAAAAACAGGGTTGCCGTGAGCAGAAAATACGACAATGTATTTGCCACCGGTCTGCGCTCAGGTGTGTGGCCGGCAGCCTACAGGGCTGCAGCAGCCCTTACCGCCGAATAGTATCTGCGGTGTCATTGATTCTGAAGGAAAATCGAGAGGCCTATGTTTCAGTATATTCTCAAGCGGATATTGATTTTTATACCCACCTTGTTTGTCATTTCACTGGTGGTATACACATTGAGCGTATATGCTCCCGGCGATCCGGTGGCATCAATGCTGGCCGCTACCGGGGCCGGCACCGAAAGCATGACCGACAGGGTGGCCGGTGAACGGGCCTACATGGACATGCGTGAAAGGCTTAATCTTCATCTGCCCACCTTTTACTTTGCACTCAGTACCCGGGCACATCCGGATACGCTTTACCGCATACCGAGGCTTCCTCATGTTGACAACCTCAACCGACTGATCCATCAATACGGCAACTGGGAACAGATTAACCGATATTACCAACGGATCAGCAAACTAGAAGAATTTACCTATACCCTTGAACGCGATACCTTGGCTCCAATGGCCATTACCCGCATCCGTGAAAACATAAGCCGGCTTTACATAGTGCACAATGATGCCACCATAACTCAGATTTTCCGCAATATTGAGGACCGGATGAGTGAAACCTACCTGGAGCCGCAGATAAGGCCTGAGTTTGAAAAACTGACCGGTGAATACCAGACCATGCAAAGCACGGCAACGCGATGGAAAAACTACATCCCATCCATCCACTGGTACGGGTTTGAAAACCGCTACCATGCATGGTTTTCGGCATTTCTGAAATTTGATTTTGGCATCAGTTACCAGGACAGACAACCCATCAACCGGAAAATAGGCTCCAATATTTTCTGGACGATGTTTATCAGTTTCATATCCATTATTCTGACTTACCTGATTGCCGTGCCTCTGGGTATATTTTCGGCCGTTCGCAAAGGCAGTAAATCGGACAATGTACTCACAACATTTTTGTTTGTATTGTACTCGCTGCCCAATTTTTGGGTTGCAACACTGCTGATCATCTTTCTTTGTCAGCCAGACTACCTCAATATCTTCCCGCCTTTTGGCGTAGGAGATATAGAAGGGAAACCGTTTTTTGAAGCACTGGCCATCAGAACACATCACCTGATATTGCCTCTTTTTTGCTGGACATACGGCAGTCTTGCCTTTTTGTCGCGTCAGATGCGGAGCGGGATGCTTTCGGTAATGAATCAGGACTTTATCCGGACTGCCCGGGCAAAGGGGCTCAAAGAAAACAAAGTGATATGGAAACACGCATTCAAGAACTCCCTGCTTCCTATCATTACCCTGTTTGCCAATGTTTTTCCGCTTATGATATCCGGTTCAGTGGTGATTGAGGTGATATTTACAATTCCGGGCATGGGTAAAATGTTGCTGGATGCCATGGTGTTTAAAGATTTCCCTGTTGTATTTACTATTGTTATGCTCTCGGCATTCCTGACCATGATTGGCTATCTGATTGCCGATATCCTTTATGCCGTGGTCGATCCCAGAATTACCTATAGCTAACTGAAGTATTTCAACATAAACTCAGCAGTCCATGTCAGATAATACTAACCATAATACCACCATCTCAAAAAAACCCGATCAAAGCTACTGGAGCTATGTCAAAAGGCAGTTCCGGAAGAACAGGCAGGCCATGTTTTCACTGTATTGCGTAATTTTTCTGGCTGCAATTGCCGTGTTTGCCGATGTACTATCAAACGATAAGCCGCTGGTGGCCAAGTACGAGGGATCGTGGTATTTTCCGGTATTCAGGGAATATGCAGTGATAACCGGGGTGGCACAATGGCCCGAGCCTTTTAGAAATGTAAGCTGGTATGACCTCGAATATGAATCGGTGGTTTGGCCGCCCATACCTTATTTACCGGGCACGCTTGACATGAACAACACCCGGTTTGTCAGCCCTTTTGCAGAGCAGAACGTCAAATCATGGCGATGGCGGCACTGGCTAGGTACAGACGGTATAGGCCGCGATGTGGCGGCCGGTATGATCCACGGAACGCGGATAGCCTTTATGGTAGGTATTGTATCCATGACCATAGCTTTTATTGTGGGTGTTGTAGTTGGGGCGGCTGCCGGCTTTTTCGGCGATGATCAGATCAGGGCATCCAGAGGAAGGATTTTCCTGAATCTGGTGTTTTTTGTGATAGCATTTTTTTACGGTTTCTACACGCGTTCATACAACCTGGGCGATGCCTTTGCCGAAGGAGTAATACCGCTGTTCGGGCAGATATTCATAGGGTTCTTGATTTTTGGGGGCATTATGTTTCTTGGCAATTTACTGGCCATACCGTTTAAATTCATACCCTGGCTGGGGCAACGGGTCAATGTGCCTGTAGATATTATTGTCACCCGACTCATAGAAGTCATTGTATCGGTACCGGTTCTCATCTTGATCCTGGCTGTGGTAGCCATCGCCAAACCCAGCATATTTAATGTAATGGCCGTAATCGGGCTGGTTCGCTGGACGGGTATAGCCAGGTTTATCAGGGCCGAACTGCTTCGCATCAGGAATCTGGAATATATAGAGGCCGCACATGCACTGGGCTTCTCCAAAATGAGAGCCATGTTCAGGCATGCTATACCCAATGCTCTGTCACCCGTATTTGTGGCTGTAGCCTTCGGTATCGCCTCGGCTATACTCATTGAGTCATTTTTGTCATTCCTTGGATTTGGGGTACCCCCCGAAACCATAACATGGGGAAAATTGCTTGCACTGAGCCGAAGGGCGGCAACTGCATGGTGGCTTGCCGTTTTTCCGGGATTTGCCATTTTTATCACCGTTACTTTGTTCAATCTTTTGGGTGAAGGTTTGACTGATGCGCTGGACCCAAGACTGAAGCAATAAACCCATACGTGGCGGGCAAAACAGTAGATTTGACCCCATTTTAACCCAAAAATGAATTATTTTATAGCTGAAACAATTTTTTTTCGGCAAAAATTTGTTTTTGTTAAATAGTCACGGTAGTTTTAGCACGAATATCCGTTCACATCAACAAAAACCAACAAACATGAACAAAGGAGACTTAATCAATCGAATTGCACAGGATTCACAATTGTCGAAAGCGCAAGCCAGTTCCGCTTTAAATTCTGTCCTGTCTGCTGTTAGCGACACCCTGAAAGATGGCGGTAAGGTTACCCTTATTGGCTTTGGAACTTTCTCTGTATCTCAGAGAAGTGCACGCACCGGTAGAAACCCTCAAACCGGCAAAACTATCCAAATCCCCGCTAAGTCTGTAGTTAAATTTAAGGCTGGCAAGGAATTGTCAGATTCTGTAGGATAGTTTACAAATCTGTTATATGCGGCAGACCATGGGTAGTGGATATATTTCATTACCCGTGGTCGCATGCTTATTGCAGGCAGTATTCTAAACCTGCTTGCAGGGGTTTCAATAACCCCCGCAAAATCATTCAGACCAAAGCATCGTCCGGGGTAAATTACTCCGGCTAAAGATGTTTCCATCCCTGCGCCGTAATGGGATGATGCTTCCCGGCCATACTCTGAAGCATAACTCCAGTTTCTTCGTATCCCATTTCTCCTATTACCTTTACATCAGGTAAATAGCGAATTTTTTCCATATCATCAGGAGAAGCGGTAAACAGCAACTCATAGTCTTCCCCACCGCTCAATGCACAGGTGATTGGGTCAAGATTGAATTTTATAGCTCTTTGTTGTGCGGTGATATGTATGGGCACATCCGATTCAAAAACGAGAGCCCCTGTGCCGGAAGCTTTGCAAATGTGGATCAGGTCTGAACTCAAACCATCCGAAACGTCGATCATAGCTGTAGGGATAAAATCAGCTTCGGCAAAAGCTTCGATTGTATCTTTCCTGGCCTCGGGCTTAAGCTGACGCTGAATCAGGTATTTCTCTTTTTCCAGATCGGGCTGAATTTCAGGGTTGCTCAGATAGATCTTTTTTTCGCGTTCCAGTATTTGCAAGCCGAGGTATGCAGCCCCCAGATCGCCGGTAACACATAAAATATCTCCGGGTTTGGCATTTTTTCGGTAGCACACGCGCTCAGGTTCAGCCGTTCCCACTACTGAAATACCGAGATACAAGCCTTTGGGTGAAGAATTGGTATCACCGCCTGCAAGTTCAACACCGTAAACACGGCAAGCCTCATACAGTCCGGCGTAAATTTCCTCCAAGGCTTCCACCGATATCCTGTTGGAAATGCCAATGCTGACCGTCATATACAGCGGTTTGCCGTTCATGGCATAGCAGTCGGAAAAATTGCTCACTGCGGCCTTGTAACCCAGATGCTTAAGCGGAGTGTACATTAAATCAAAATGTATCCCCTCTATCAGAGCATCAGATGTCAACAAGTGGACCTCATGGTCATTGACCTGATACAC
>JBJHCA010000053.1:0-23081 GCA_050485785.1 Saprospiraceae bacterium
AAACTTCACAAGTTGCGGTATCGCCGGTGATGCTGGTAATCAATGTAAACGTAACACAGGTTTTATCATCCGGATCGTTGGGATCGTTAAGCGGGAAGAAGGCCCCGTCCAGAGTAAGATTGGAAGGCGCATCGGCATAATTATGCAGCAGGCTTACCGAACCGCAAACCCCTGAAACCATGGGATCAAGAAAATCACCCTCGACAATGTATCCGCAAGGGGAAATCTCGTCAAATTCAGTATTGGAGGTCACTTCCACATCCTCACTGCATTCCAGCTGTGGCAATGTACTTAGCTCAACTCTGATGCAAACTTCACACTCACTGATATTGCCAAAAGCATCAGTAGCAGTGAATGTTACACAGGTTTGATCAGCAGGATCAAGTGGGTTGCTGAGGGCAAAAAATGCGCCTGCAAGTGTTGAATCTGAAGGAGCTGCAGAATAATTATGCGTCAGACTTACTGATGTGCAATGGTCGGCAATTTCAGGATCCCATGATGCATCCGGAACTATGTAACCACATTCAGGCAAGCCATTGTTAAGTGTATTCGTATTTACCACCACATCACTTTCACAGGTAAGTACCGGTGCAGTGGTATCTGTAATGCGTACGCAGGTTTCGCAGTGTATGGTATCGTTTTCACCCATTGTTATGGTAAATACCACACAGGTGCTGTCATTAGGATCGTCGGGATCGTTCACCGGGAAAAATGCTCCGGCCAAAGTAAAGGATTCCGGTGCTCCCGTATAATTGTGTTCAATAGTAAAGCCATTGCAACCAAACTCAATTTCCGGATCCAGTAAGCTTCCGGAAACCGTATAGCCACATCCTGAAATTTCGCCGGACAACGTGTTGGCAATCAGCTCCATGCCTTCAGGGCATGTCATTGAGAACTCACTTTCATCCACTATACGAATGCAAACCTGGCATTGGGAGTTATTGCCGAATGGATCACTAACGGTAAAAATTACACATGTGCTATCTCCCGGATCATTTGGGTCATTCAGCGGGAAAAAGGCACCGTCCAGGGTATGACTTGCAGGGGCCAATGTGTAATCATGGGAAACTGTTACTCCAAAACCGCAGTTATCGCCGGGTACGGGGTCCAACAAAGAGCCATTCACAATAAACCCACAATCCGTAGTATCTCCTCCGGGGCTGTTGATAACAAATTCTCCTCCGGCAGCACATTCAGCCTGAGGAAGCGAGTAGCCTGTAACCCGGATGCAGAATTCACACTGTGTAACAACCTCGCCATCCACAAATACTGAGAACATGACACAGGTACTGTCTGATGGATCCGAAGGGTCATTCATAGGGAAAATTGCCCCCATGAGCGAAGATGAATCCGGTGCCAGAGGATAGTTGTGGACGATGGTTGCAGTCAAGCAAAACTCCGAAACAATCGGGTCAAAGCCGGTATCGGGAACGATGAATTCACAGGATTCCGTAACTACCTCTGCACCAGAAGGACATTGAATATTCGGGATGGTATCTGCAACTACGGTAACCTGAAATGAACATGTATCCGAACCATCGGGGTCACTAACTTCGTAAACCACAGTTGTGGTACCTGCCGGAAGCACTATGCTGAAAGCCCCTCCTGTTGCCACAGTAGCTGTTTGCGGGGTGGGGTCGTTGGGTAAGTAATATGATACCTGGAGGGAGTCAATTGCGGTACAGGTTTTTCCGGCAAGTGGATGGTTGCCTTCAAAGGTGGCTTCACAATCACTGTTTTCAGGTTGTAGGATAACATTTTGTTGGGTGCAGACTATAACAGGAGAACCAACATCAACTACCTGAATATACACAGTAGCCGTATCACAACTGCCTGCACCATCACATATGGCATACCTCAGGGAGTCTGCACCTAAAAAACAAGAGTTGGGAAGGTAGGTGATCAAATCATCCACCGGAGTGGAAGTTTCATTGGTGTCTACTGAAGCCAGACCGTTAACCGGGGGAACAACAATCTGTATCGGTGTGTTACCCGGGCCTTCCGGCCCAAATAGGTCCTTGGCCAACACATCAATATAGAATAAAGCTGTTGATGTATCAACTGCCGGAACAGAAACGGAGTCATTCAAGGCTATTGGGAATTCATCGCAATCATCAGGGATTCCACTGCCGTTGGTATCAAAATTGTCATCGCCGTAGGGGCATTTGTCATAACAGTCAGGAACACCATCCCCATCAGTGTCACGCATAATAAATGCTTCAAAAACCTGAATGGTGGTTGCCGTGCTCAGTGTGCCAAATACTGCCAGTTGAACTTCATCAAAATCTTCGCTTGTGTTGAAAAACAGGTAAGCCTGTTGGGTAGATTCAATAAACACAGCACTTACGGCAGCATTGTCGGCAAAGAACGATTCCTGTTGACTGCCTGCCAGGTATGTTGTAATCTGAACCGACCCCAATGCTGTACTCGTCAGCAATGTTTCAGGGCTTTGAACACGGAACCCTGCCAGTGAATTGGCAGGCAGTACTACACTGCTTTTAACCGATACCGATGATGAATTCAACAAGCCAATCCCGGCCGTTAAAACGGCGTAGTTTGCCGGGTTACCGTCAATTAGATTTCCAATACCATTTATACTGCAATCCAGGCAAAGTGCAGTGGAAACGTTGGTGTTTTCCGCAGCTATATAGGCTTCAAAAATAGAATTCTGGTACAAAGGTTCAGCACAGTCAACAAAGGCTATCTCAGTGCATAATGATGCATCTTCAGTGAATGCATAGTAAATGGCAAGATGATAGGCTGTGCCTGTAGAGCTGAATTGGAACAGTTCGATTTCATTAAATGGCAAGGTGGCTTCCAAACTGATTCTGTGTTGCCCTGAGCCGGATGGAATAGCCGAAGCAGAAAGCCCGCTGGAAGTGGTGAAGGTTTCCTGCACCACGCCATCCAACCTGGTTCGTAAACCCATCGAATTGAGAATGTTGGCATCCAAAAGGCCATCATTCACTGAAACAACATATCCGGCACGGGTGCCGACGGCATAAACGTTTTCATTGTCTCTTACAATAACAAATGATTGAGCTGCCAGCCCTACAAGGCCTTCGGATACATAAGGATTGTTCAGATCACCGTCGATAATGTTGTTAATGTCAGACTGGGTACAAAATAAACATGTCCCATTAAACGGATTGGAATCCACTATTTCTGCTCTGGGTCCGGTTATCGGGCGATTGCAATCCGATGCAAATCCGGCCCCGGCATAGATTACATTCACTGATCTGGAACAAATATCATCCTCCAGATGAAAAGTATAGATTCCGAATTCATTTAATCCGGTTATGAGTCCGTTCTGATCAATTGAAGCAGGTGAAGGGTTGGCTGGGTCAGCCAGCCAGGTTTGACCCGGCTGTGCTGCCGGAAGCTGTGCAGTAGTCAGCGGCGGGTAGACGTTGACTTCAAATCCGGCATTGACTTCACATTCAGGATGACAGTCCAGAGGCAATCCCTGCCTGTTCACCAGCAGGTCATTGCCATTCTCACATTTGTCGATGCAATCCGGAACGCCGTCCATATCTGAATCATAGCGGATAAAGCCTTCATAGATCCTGTATGTTTCAATTAATCCGCCGGAAATGGTAAGCCTTATCTGCTGGTAAGGGAGGGTAGTGGCAAAACTGATCTGCGTCAGATCGGTACCCGGCAGTATGCCGGCATTGGCGATGGACAAAACATCAAATGTTTCGATTGGATCTCCGACTACAGATAACGTGCTAACAGTCAGGTTTTCCAGTAAATCGAGATTGATCAAACCCAGTGTGCCGTCTAGACGCAGTACGAAACCAACATGTGAACCTGCCGGCTGTGTGGCATTGGTGTTTAGCGTTATGGCCGGGCTGGCCAGAGCGAGCAGACCCATAACTGCAAAGGTGCCGGGGTCATTGTCAAGCAAATTGCTTTCATCAGTACAAATTGTGAGCAGCGGAGTGCATCCGCTAAAGGCAGCCGTTGCACCCGGGAAATTTGCCGTGGAAATCGTCGTACGGCAATCCGCATCACAGGCAGCATCTTCATCAAAGGCATAAAATATTCTGATGGCATCTACACCTGAAAGTGACGATGTATTGGATATTTCCATTTTATCGAACGGCGCATTGGCGGCAAAATCAATTCTGCGTTTACTGTTCTGCCCACCCATCAAACTTAGGTTCAAGGCTGCCCCGTTTCCAAACGAAAATGTTTGCTGGAGATTCCCGTTCAGGAATGTCTGAATCTGTAATCCTTCAAGCAGATCAGCAGATGCCAGATTGCTGCTCAAGGTTTCTATTACAAACCCCGCCCGACGACCGGCCGGCACAGCTCCAGTCATTTTCCTGAGACTGACAAAGGCCTCGTTCATAACTATTGCCGCATTGTTGAATTGAGCAAAGCTCTCCAAATCGCCCGAAACAATATTTTCCAGACTGGTTCCACCTTCCAGGGCATCTACCATGCCTGAGTTCAGATCATTAATCACGTGAAGCGGTTCAACCCAGGGATTATTACAATCATCAGGAACTTGGGCATGTACAGATTGAAGAGCGAAAATCGCAAAAAGCGCAGTGCAGATGAAGCTTTTACTTAATGCAATAGCGTAATCAATTGGTTTCATAAGCAATAGGTTTAAATATGAATACTCCTAAAAGCTAATTTCTCCAAACAAGCATCTATAATTGAGTTTTAGATGACCGTTATGAAGTTTAATTAACTGATAAATTTTATCAAACATTAAACCAATCCAACAGCTACTTTAGAAACCAATCCAATTTTACAATACTGAAGACGTGAGGTCAAAAGGTAGAATGAGGTTAAACAACCTCTATCCTTTCGATATTTTGAATCTTATTTAGCAAAATTTAACACGTTTTTGTCGTGTATTTACTTGCCTTACCCAACCAACAGATTCTAAGGTGAACCTTAAAAACTTTTGCCGCAGGCGATTGGAAGCATGACACCTGAAAGTGGATTTAGTTTTATGGAATTAAGATTTTTTTTATTTTATCCTGCATTTTAACATATTAGTCACCGCAATAAAATGATGCTGCACACTGAATGAAATTCACATACGGAATGATGCCGAAGTTTCCTGAATAACTCAGCTCGTATGGCTTGTTGTCCGATTAGAAATTTGTTGATCACCGTCACCGGGAATATCCGTTTGCAGATGAAATTGATTGTCAGGCACATAGACACCCTGTCTATACTTGAACACGCGGTACATGATGAAAACGAAGAAAATGCTGATGAGATAGATCATCACCCAAAGCGGGTATTTTCGGCTTTTTTGCAGATCAATGCTGTTGTCAAAACCCGTGTTGATGTAACCGGCCCAGTAATATGGATGAAGCCCGCTCCAGTCATTGATATCAAACTGATTAATCCACTTAATCCTGGCAAGATGCCATGCCTGATGGATATTATGCCCGTCAATCAGTCCCCGGTAGAAATAATCGAAAATGCGCCATTGGTATTGTTCTTCTACGGGCCAGATGGAAACTAAAAACACGGGACCTTTCTGGTGTCTGATGGCGTGGTTCAGTCTGTTGTATTGTTCGTAGTTCAGTTCATTGCCGGTGCGAAGGTGGCAATCAGACATGACCATCAGATCGGCATTGAAGCTCATGCTGTACCATTCATCCGTGCATAACAGCCGGTTTTCATCCCGCTGAGGATTGAATGAAAAACATACCGGTCCCCTGGTACCTATGCGTTCACAAGGTTTTCCGTAATGAATGATCTTGTACTGATTGTACCGTTCGGTAAAGCTTCTCCTTCCGGCTCTGCGTCCGCTTAAAATATCTCCGCTGAATCCAAGTTCCTGATTCAACCGTTTGAGCCCCGTCTGCATCAGGTTTTCATGATCCGGTTGACCGGCTGATTCGGGGAAAATACCCAAAATGGATTTGCGGCCTCTGACATAGCTGTCACGTCTGCTCATGGTAAGGTCATGACGCACAAAATGGGTGTAATTGATGCGCAATCTTTGTATCAGCCATCTTACTCCTTCAACGTCATTATTGCGGGTAAAAATGTCACTCACCAGCGCTTCAAAGGCCACTGACGAGGTTTGTTTGTCCGGTACTATAACCAGATCTGTCAATCGGGGATTGATGTCAAAAAGGGCTGTGAAAAATGTGTTGAACAACAAATGGGAAGCTTCAATAAGTTCCCGGTCAGGCTTGTTGCTTTCGGGCTTTACTGACATTCTTCGCTGCAGAACAGCTAGTGCCTCAGTTATAGCAGGAGAAAGCGCAACAGACAGAATGAACAGGTGATCGGAAGTAATGATGCAAAATACATACCGTTTGCTGAGCTCATGAATTTTCAGATAGGCTTTTTCTCCGGCCAAGAGGTTGTGCTGAACCTCAGCTATTGTGGGAACCTGAGTGTTGAGCGCATGCTGATAGTACTCGGGGTTTTCAAGCTTTAGCCTGAGCAGTTTTTCAGCTACCGGGATTTCCAGATCGGCATACAGGTCACCATGTGAAAAAATATCTGCCAGCCTCAGCGTGTCGGCAATACTGTTGTATTTTCTTTGGACATCAGCCAGTTGCTGATGTTCGCCGGGTGTAATAAACCGGCTGTATTGAATGGGTACACGTAAACTCCGGTCTATGTCGGCCAGGATCTTATTCCTTTCCATAAACCGGAAAATAATCTGAGCATAATCGTGATTAGGCCGGGAAATGTATAAGTCGGTTAGCCATCCGATGGCTGCATCGTAAAACGGCCTGACCCAGGCATCGTAGTTCCAGTTGCCGCCACTCATAGAAAAACCGGCAGCTATTTTTTCTTCAGCGCGGTAAAGGTCGTTTACTGCCGACTCTGCCTCTCCGGCCGCTACCATGGAGTCGAGTTGGTGTAAATATTGCCGTACAATGCTTTCATGTGGTGATACGCACAACAAAGAGTTATGTATCATCAAAAAACAAAAGGCTAAGCTCAGGGCTCTGATAACATGAATCACTTGCAGACAATTAGGTATGAACCTTAATAATACGCGAAAAATGGGGTATATGACTTAGCTATGCCCCGATTTTTTAATTTTTTCTTCCAGTTTTGTCGTGGAATAGCCTTCCAGAAAGGGCAATGACAGTACTTTGCCGCCGTATTCTTTCACAAAGCTTCCGCCGGCAATACTGTCCGGATGCCAGTCGCCACCTTTGACAAGAATGTCGGGTCTGATGAAACGGATGAGGAGCTCCGGGGTGGGTTCATCGAATATGGTGACTGCATCCACAAAACGGAACGAACTCATGACGTACAAGCGGGTGAGTTGATCATTGACTGGGCGGTGGGGGCCTTTTAACCGTTTCACCGAATCGTTTGAATTGAGCCCCACAACTAGTCTGTTGCCCAGGTTTCGGGCCTGCATCAGGTATTGAATATGACCCAGGTGAATGAGATCGAAACAACCATTGGTAAACACGATCGTATCACCGGCTTCCTTCCAGTGATTACACGCAATCAGCAACTCCTCCCAGCTGTAAATGTACCGGTTATCAGACCTGTACTCCTGATTGTTGGGCAGTTGCCGGGGCTCTTCCATGAGGCAGGTAATTTTTATTGATCAGGGGTAAAAGTATGAAACATAAAAAGCCCACACCAATATTGGTGAAATAAATGGAGAAGAAAATAATGTTGCTGAACGAGAATGCGTCACTGCTTCCAATCTGATAAAAGGTAGCCAGCGCGGTGGTTACCAAAAACTGAAAGCTGCCTATCCCGCCCGGCGAAGGAATGATAATACCTAAAGTGCCAAAAATAAAAACGATCAGACCCACCATGGGCCCCAGGTGCGCAGTGGGTGGTAATGCCCTGAAACAAAAATACATCATGGAAAAGTACATCACCCAGATAAAAATAGAATGGAATACAAACCAGCCCGGGTTTTTCACCCTGCGTATAGTTTTTATGCCCTGCCAAAATCCGAGAATAATCTCCATGATCCTGCGTCCAAAGCGATGTTGCACCCACTTTTCCCTGTACACGTACAGCAGTGCGGTGGGTACCATTACGCTGAGGGCAGCCAGTAAGATCAGCAGCAGCACTCCGCCAGGATTGCGGTCAGCTCTCAAGGCATGCTCACTGATATATCCCCAGAGCGTGTCAAACTCAAAAAAGAAGCCCAGGGCTACAAAAACGCTAAGGCACAGCACATCTACCACCCGGTCGGTAACAATAGTGCCCACGAGTTGATCGAGCGGAACTTTCTCGTATTTTTTAATGATACCCGGCCGTGCCAGTTCACCGGAGCGGGTTATGACACTGTTCATGAACTGCCCGACCATGATGGCCATGAATGAATTTCTGAGCCTGACTTTATAACCCAGTGGCAATACCAGCATATTCCACCGTACTGCCCGGCTGATGTTGCTGAGCATATAGAGGAAAATCACAAAAAAAATCCAGAAGAAATCTACCTTTCTGATGTCTTCCAGCAGCTTCTCGATGCCCTCTTCACGGGCCTGTGTGTGGAAAACATACCATAGAAGGCCAAGGCCCACAAAAAGAAAGAAGAGGTACTTTAAAAAGCCTGCGGCGCGGTTCTTACTGATCATGGGCTTGCGGTTAGATTCCCTGTCAGGGCGTATCAGCTCAGTCGGTTGTTTTCGTCGGGAAATACCGCTAAAGGTTCAAAGTTTTTAGCCGTTTCTATATCCATCATGGCATAGGAAATGATGATAAGAGTATCGCCTACAGCAGCTTTTCGGGCTGCTGCTCCGTTAAGGCAGATGACCCCGCTTCCGGCTTCTCCGGTAATGACGTAAGTTTCAAGCCGCTCACCGTTATTGTTGTTGACAACCTGCACGCGTTCACCTTCGATGATTTGCGCAGCATCCATCAATTCCTTGTCAATCGTAATGCTTCCAACATACTCCAGGTTAGCTTCCGTTACTTTAACCCGGTGAATTTTGGATTTGAATCGCTGTATGAACATCATGCTGCAAAAATAAGATTAATTGACTGATTGGCCCGGCTTTTGCTTTTCATTCTTCGGTGGTATAAACCATGTCATGGTTGCAGGAGTTCTGTGAACTTCAGTTTTTATGCTTTGACCCCCACGGTAATATTATCAATAAGTCTGACGCCTTCAAGGTATCCGGCAAAGCAAATCACTACTTCCTGTCCCGGCCGCGGCCAATTGCTCAGCACTTCCAGACTGAGCGGCAGGGCAATTTCGAGGTATTCAGTTTCAATGCCGGCTGCATTCAGTTTTTCCCGGGCTGTTTTACGGGCTTCTTTCCATTTCATTTCACCGCAAACGCTGCCCAGCCACTTCAGGGTTTTGTAAATATGCCTGGCTGTGTGAGTGCCTTCGGTACTGAGCCGTTCATTGCGCGAGCTCAGAGCCAGTCCGTTTACATCGCGTACGGTAGGGCAGGGGATTAGCTGTGCACTGAGGTTTTTTTGGGATATCAGTTTGTTGACTACACACACCTGTTGATAATCCTTAAGCCCCATGTATAGTTTTACAGGGTGTTCAAACAGGCGAAGAAACTTATGAATTATGGCCGCCACGCCCTGAAAGTGCCCCGGACGGTAACGTCCTTCCATTTCAGTTTCAATAACTCCCAAATCGTAGTGTTCAATGGCTTCCTCCGGTGGATACATATCCTTTACAGAGGGCATAAATACGGCATGGACCCTGGCATGCTGCAACAGTGAAAGGTCTTTTTTGGGCTTGCGAGGGTACTTCTCCAGGTCGTCGGCCACATTAAACTGAGCGGGATTGACAAAGATACTTACTACCACAACATCGCATTGATCCAAAGCAAGCTCTGCCAGCGAAATATGTCCGGAATGCAATGCGCCCATGGTTGGAACAAAACCTACGGATTTATTCCTCGCTACTGCTTCACGTACAAAGGCTTTCAGATCGTCTGGATGGTGTATAAGTTTCATGGGCAATCGCCAAAAAAAGCCGCAAAGCTAAGACTTTGCTTAAAAAAACAAAGCCTTACTTGCCTATATTAAAAATAATGTTCAATATTTCGTACCTTTGCATGTGCTTAAAGAAGCAAACTTCTCATTTACTCAATACTAAAAGGATTTTATGGATAAGAAGCGAGTTCTGATCGTAACGCAGGAAATGAAACCATATACGGCATTTAGCGAAATATCCGAAATTGCCAGAAAGTTGCCGCAGTACGTTCAGGGTCAAGGATTGGATATCAGGGTGCTGATGCCACGGTTTGGTACAATTAACGAACGCAGACACCGCCTCCACGAAGTTGTAAGATTATCCGGAATGAACATTATTGTGGATGATGATGACTATCCACTGATCATCAAGGTAGCTTCCGTTCCGGGAGCCAGAATGCAGGTTTACTTCCTCGATAATGAGGACTTCTTCAAAAGAAAATTTGTTTTCGAAGACGGTACCGGTAAGTTCTACGATGACAATGCCGACCGAATGGTATTCTTTTGCAAAGGAGTGATCGAAACGGTGAAGAAGTTTGGCTGGGCACCCGATATTGTCCATTGCCATGGCTGGATGACCAGCCTTATCCCGTTTTATCTCAAAACCACATACAGCAAAGAGCCGCTGTTTAAAGACAGCAGGGTTGTATATTCCGTGTACCAGAACGATCCGGGCAAAAACTTCGGCAACGACTTTTTTGCCAAGGCTTCTATCAACGAACTCAATGAAGCTGATCTCACCGCATTTAAACCCAACGGTCACATAGATTTACATACCGGTGCCAGCGGATATGCGGATGCCCTGATCTTTAATCCCGAGAATATTCAGGAAAAACTGGTTGAAATGTTCATGGGGCTTCAAGACAAACCCCTGCTTAGCCAGCCGTTCAATCCCGATGAGGACGAATTTCTGAGCAGTTACCTCGAGTTTTACAACCAGCTTATTGGCGTTGAAGTGGAGGAATAGGGCTTTTTAGTCGAATTTTTAAAATAGGCCGCGTCCCTTAACAACGAACCATTACTTTTGCACGTTTGGAAAAGTAATTAAGCCCGTACATTCTATTCATGCATTCATTCAGGATTTTGCCGGCACTCGTTCCGGCGCTTTTCATACTTGTAACCGCTTGTAACAAACCATCGGGAGTAGGTTCCGGGTTGGTTCTCGAAGATCAAGTCAACTTTGAGTTTTCCGATGAAGTCAAGGTGTCCATGCATACTGTACCCGATGACTCCATCAGGATTTTTGATCCCAACCCCACCGTGATTCAAAATAACCTGCATCTGTGGGGTAAGGTGGATGACCACATTTTTGGCCATTCCGCCTCCTCCGTTTATGCACAACTAATTCCTACCAGCTACCAACCTGAGTTTACGTTCAGGGAAGAGGATGATGAGTACTCCATTGACTCCATAGTTCTAACGCTTAGGTATGCACGCAACAGGGTTTACGGTACCCCCGGCAATCCTGTGGATATGGAAGTGTATCAGGTGGCTGAATTCATGGACTACCTTACTCCTGCCTGGTCAAACATGAGTTTCGAAACCGGTGAAAAAATAGGCCAGAAGCAGTTTGTTCCCCGCCCTGCCGGCCGTGTGATGGTAGACACAAATATCATTGATCCACATATCCGCATTCCACTTGATCCCGATCTAGGGCAATGGTTTCTGGATGAACCGGCAGAGACTTTTCTCACTGATGACAACTTTGTGAATGCATTTTATGGCATCTATCTGACGGCCGGTGAGATAACTAACCAGATGCTGTATTTCAACTTTTACAGCAGCATCAGTGGTATAACACTTTACTACACTAAAAACGGTGAAGAAAGCAACAGTTTCAGGCTGGCTTTTAACCGGTTTTTTATTGTGGGCATGAACTTTGAACATGATTATGCCGGAACCGATGTGGAGGTGGGTATCCAAAGCGAGAATCCCAAGGCAGAGGAATACTATTTGCAGGGCATGAACGGCGTAAACATCGCCTTCTCTTTTGATGATCTTGAAAGCCTGGGTAACATCATTGTCAACAAGGCAGAAATTGAATTCAATATTGCCCGCGAAGAAGTTAACTCAGTCTTTCCCCCGCCCAATCAAATTTTACTGGTGCAGCGCAGGAATGATAACTTCACGGTTGTGAGGGATGTTACTGTATCCGGAAATACCGGAAACCCCAACCCGTTTTTTCTGTTTGGCGGATCACTGACGCGGGTGGGTAATACCGATCCCGATATTCTGGTCAGACATCCCCTGGTTTCAAGGTATACGATGAATATCTCCGGGGCGTTGCAGGATATCCTGATGGGAAGGGTAGAGGATAACACTTTGTATCTCAGAGTGTACCCGAAAATTGAAAGCCCAAACAGAGCGGTAATAGCCGGTCCGGGACATCCCGATCTGGCTCCGGTGGTAAGAATTTATTATACGTCGATTGACTAATTGTTTAAGGTACTTCAGTTGAATACATCATGTGTGGAATAATCGCCTATCTGGGAGAGCGCAAGGCACAAGACATATTATTGACCGGATTAAAGCGGCTTGAATACCGGGGTTATGACAGTGCAGGCATAGCCACGCTCAACGGTGATATCCGCGTGATCAAGCGAAAGGGCAAAGTTTCGGAACTCGAGGCTGCATTGAACGGTCAAAACCTGTCAGGCTCAGTAGGTATTGGACACACCAGATGGGCCACCCACGGTGAACCCAACAACATCAATGCCCATCCCCATTTGAGCAGCAATGGGAGGCTGGCCCTGGTCCACAATGGTATTATTGAAAACTACTCCGTACTCAAGGATGCCTTGAGGATGGATGGGGTTAATTTTGTGAGTGAAACCGATACGGAAGTGCTGGTACAGCTCATCCATGTAATCCAGGAAAAAGACAATCTTCCGGTGGAAGAGGCTGTTCGCATTGCCCTTACCAAAGTGATCGGTGCTTATGCCATTGTTGTAATCGACAGAGAAGATCCCGGAAAAATAGTGGCAGCCCGTCAAGGCAGCCCTCTGGTTATCGGCATTGGTGACAATGAATTTCTTATTGCATCGGATGCCTCCCCGATTGTTGAATATACGCAGAAGGTTGTGTACCTCAACGATAAGGAAATTGCCATCATCGAACTGGAAAATGGGCTTAAAGTAAAGTCCATCAGTAATAAGGTTATCAATCCCTACATCGAGCATCTCAATTTGCAGATCGAACAGCTTGAAAAAGGGAACTTTGAACACTACATGCTCAAGGAAATTTTTGAGCAACCGGAAACCCTGGCTGATTGCATGCGGGGGCGACTAAAAACCGAGTTCAGCCCCACCATCAAACTGGGCGGACTCGAAGAATATGAGAACCGGATACTGCAGGCCCGCCGGATGGTGATTGCTGCCTGCGGCACATCCTGGCATGCTGCCCTCATCGGCGAGTATCTTATCGAACACCTGGCCCGCATTCCGGTTGAGGTAGAGTATGCCTCTGAGTTTAGGTACCGCAATCCCATACTCAATGAAGAGGACTTTTTTATTGCCATTTCCCAGTCCGGGGAAACAGCCGATACCCTGGCTGCACTGGAATTGGCTAATACCCGTCAGGCCTTGACCTACGGCATTGTCAATGTGGTTGGTTCATCCATTTCCCGCAATACCCATGCCGGTTCATACATACATGCCGGCCCAGAAATTGGGGTGGCATCTACCAAGGCATTTACCGGCAGCGTCACGCTTCTGACCATGATGGCCATGGCACTGGGTTTTAAACGGGGTACTATTTCCAAATCCTACCACCGCGAATTGCAACGTGAACTGGAAGAGATCCCGGCCAAGATCCGGGAAGTGCTCAAAGTCAATGACCAGATCAGAGATCTGGCCGGATTATTCATCCAGGCTAACAATGCCCTTTATCTTGGCCGGGGATACAATTTTCCCGTAGCACTGGAGGGAGCCCTTAAATTGAAGGAGATCTCCTACATTCACGCAGAAGGCTATCCGGCGGCAGAAATGAAGCACGGCCCCATTGCCCTGATTGATGAAAATATGCCGGTGGTGGTACTGGCCACGAACAAAAGTGCTTACGGAAAAGTTCTTAGTAATATACAGGAAGTGAAAGCCAGAAGCGGTATCGTACTGGCTATTGTTACCAAAGGCGATACGGAAATCAAAAAAATAGCCGACTACACTATAGAAATTCCCGAAACACCCGAACCGCTTTCACCCCTGGTTTCGGTAGTTCCCTTGCAGTTACTGGCTTACCATGTAGCCGTGCTTCGCGGATGCAATGTTGACCAGCCTCGAAATCTGGCCAAATCGGTAACAGTAGAATAACACTAAAACAGAAAATCTCATTTGATGAATTACAATACCCAACGATCCAAAATGGTCATTCCCGAATACGGAAGGCATATGCAGGAACTGATCATGAATGCCAAGGCACTTGAAAATCCTGATGAACAATATGCTTACATCGAAAAGATCATAGATCTGATCCAGCAGATGTACCCCCAAACCAAAAACGTGGATGACCCCAGAGCTAAACTTTGGCATCATGTATTCCAGATTGCCGATTACGATCTGAAAATAACACCTCCCTATGTGATTCCTACAAGGGAAGATGATCTCAAAAAGCCTGATCCCATTCAGTATCCTGTCAACGGCATCACTTTCAGGCACTACGGGCGTAACATCACCAACATGCTTAAAAAAGCAGAGACACTGGCCGAAGGTGATGCACGCAATGAATATGTGGAACTCATCGGATCATACATGAAGCTTGCCTATGCCAACTGGCACAGTGAAAGCAATATCACCGATGAGAACATCCGGCACGATATCATCAAAATGACCCGGGGAGTCATTGTCCCTGATGAAAAACTCTCCTTTGATTTGTTGCTTGACGGCGACAGTGATCACTCCCGTACAAGAAGACAGCAAAGCCAGCGCACCAACCGATCCGGCGGGCGCAACCGAAACGGACACAAAAATCAACGGACATCCAAGGGACGTGGCCGCAGAAAAAGGTAAGTTTGTCCCGCAATAATCTCGTGATATGATGCTTCTTTCCGATGCTTTTGAGGTGGAAGGTGGAGTAAAACTCAGTGGTAACCTGGTACCGCAAGGCGCAAAGAACGAAGCCCTGCAGGTGCTGTGTGCCTCAGTACTCACTTCCGAACCGGTTACCTACAGCAATATTCCCCGCATTCTGGATGTTGAACGACTGATCAACCTGCTTAGCCTGCTGGGTGTAAAAACGGAGTGGAAATCCGAAGATACGCTCACTTTGCAGGCCGACAACCTGGATATGGACTATCTGAACGACCCCAAGTTCATTGCCGATGCCCAGAAGATCCGCGGTTCCATCATGCTGGTTGGGGCTTTGTTGGCGAGATATAAAAAAGCATTTCTGCCCAAGCCGGGAGGTGATAAAATTGGCCGCAGGCGAATTGATACACACCTGCTGGCTTTGGAAAAGCTGGGAGCCAGTTTCCGGTACGATGAAGCCAGGGCTACATTCTCCGTAAGTACCGGCCAGCTCACCGGCAATTACATTCTTCTCGACGAAATTTCCGTAACAGGAACCGCCAATATTGTACTGGCTGCCGTAATGGCCCGCGGAAAAACCACCATTTACAATGCAGCGTGTGAACCCTATGTGCAGCAGCTTTGCCGCATGCTCACGCGAATGGGGGCCAATATCAGGGGCATTGGTTCCAACCTGCTCGAAATTGAAGGCGTGGATCAACTGGGTGGAACTCACCACCGGCTGCTGCCCGATATGATTGAAATTGGTAGCTTTATTACCATGGCCGCAGTTACCGGCTCGGAAATCGTGATCCGCGATGCTGCCGTTAATGAACTGGGCAATATTTTACCCGTGTTTCGCAAAGTCGGCCTTACGCTCAATATCAGCGGCGACGACATTCACGTTCCCCCGCACGATATTTACGAAATTGACACCTTCCTCGACGGCAGTGTTTTATCCGTATATGATGCCCCGTGGCCGGGATTTACTCCTGACCTCATCTCGGTGCTCATTGTCCTGGCATCACAGGCCCGGGGCAGCATGCTTATCCACCAGAAAATGTTTGAAAGCCGCCTGTTTTTTGTCGACAAACTCATCGACATGGGGGCGCAGATCATACTTTGTGATCCGCACCGGGCTACCGTCATCGGCTCGGCAAGAAAACAAAAGCTCAGGGCAATTACCATGACCTCACCCGATATCCGCGCAGGCGTGGCATTGCTTATCGCTGCTATGGCAGCAGAAGGAACCAGCATGATCCACAACATTAATCAAATTGACAGGGGATACCAGCACATCGAACAGCGTCTTAACGCATTGGGTGCCCGAATTAAGCGTATTTCTTATGATTCATAACTCTTTGTTTATGCCTCTTTCCCGAATCACAGCATTGATCCTGTTTTGTACTATGTCATTCACAGTTTTTGCCCAGAGCGGCTTTTTCCCGCCGGTTACACCTGCCATCCCCGTTACAGATACCCTGCACGGCACCGTGATCACCGACAACTATCAATGGCTGGAAGACAAAAATGACCCCCGGGTAAAAGAGTGGTCAAGAGCACAGCACCGTGCCACGCTCGATTATCTCAGTCGCTTTGATGATACAATCGATGGCCTCGAGGAGGAGATCAGGGCCTATATTGACCGGGACATACAGGGAGCTATTTTTATGGTGAAAGACAAACAGTTTTTCTACATGCGAAAGCAGGGGGAAATGCAGAACAAACTCTACACCCTTACTTCGCAAGGTGACCGGGTGATTTTTGACCCCGTAGCGCTTGACCCGTCCGGTATGAGCTCCATCATGAGGGTAGCATTCAGCCATGATGCAAGCATGGTGGCAGTAGGCCTGCAAACACGGGGTGCGGAAATTGCAACTTTCTACATTGTAGATGCCGAAACGGGCAATCAACTCCATCAGCCCATTAAAAATCTTCGGGGTTTTTCATGGGCACGCGACGGGAAGCACGCTTACATTACCCCCGGTTCTATTGAACAGCTCGAGCAGCAAAAACCTCTCCGCACTTATTTGCACAAGCTTGATACCGATCACAGCAGCGATCAATTCCTGATTGCCCCAGATGATGCCATGCGCTTTGCTTCAGTTTGGGATGCCGAATACTCTACAGTTACCTTTACGTCTGACGGAGATTTTTACAGCAATACCCTTTCACTTAGGGCAGGTGGCGCATTGGATAAGCCGGTTGAACTGTACAGCAGCAACTCCTACCGCGCTTTTCCTGTTGCGATTGACCATGAAATTTACTTTCTGACCAATCACGAAGCACCCAATTTCAGGGTAAAGAAAGCCACACTCGATAATCCGCAGTTTGAACACTGGACTGACCTGATTCCTGAACAGGAAGATATCGTGATACAAAGCTTTGCCGTTACCGATCAGTTTCTCGTTTTACGCGTGAGGCATGAAGTGCTTAGTCGCCTTCATTTACACGATAAAAACGGAAAATTTTTACAGGAACTCGCTTTGCCCGAAACAGGATCGGTGGCCGGTATGAGCTACCATCGCGAAAGCGGAATGCTCTATGTGAATATCAGCAGCTTTACCTCTCCCGGAAGGGTGTATAAACTGGACCTCTCCACACTGGAATGGACGCTACATTTTGAACAGGAAACGCCCGCCGATACTGAAAATATCACTTCTTCACTGATTCACTACAAGTCGAAAGACGGAACTCGGGTTCCGATGTTTCTGGTGCACCGCAAGGACCTGGAACTCAATAACGACAATCCGGTATGGCTCTATGGTTACGGGGGATTTAATGTGGGGATTTCACCTTCTTTCATAGGCATGCGTTCGTCGTTTATCAACCGCGGCGGAGTTTACGCTGTGGCCGGATTGCGTGGCGGTGATGAATACGGTGAGTCCTGGCATCATGACGGTATGCTTTTCAAAAAGCAGAACACTTTTGATGATTTTATTGCAGCCGCCGAGTACCTTATTGATGAGGGCTATACCTCTGCTCAGCGTATGGCTATCCACGGGGGGAGTAATGGCGGGCTCCTCATTGGTGCCGTACTCAATCAGCGACCCGACCTTTTTAAAGCTGCTATATGTGCAGTTCCTTTGCTGGATATGGTGAGATATCACAAGTTTCTCATAGCCAGGTTCTGGATTCCTGAATACGGAGACCCGGATGTGGAGGCAGATTTCAGAAACATCCTGCAGTACTCTCCTTACCACAACATCAGGAAAGGAGTAAACCTTCCGGTAACCATGATCACTGCAGGAGAAAATGATACACGAGTAGATCCCCTACATGCCAAAAAGCATGCGGCAGCCCTGCAAAACAATCCCGGACAGAAAGATCCGATCTTGCTTTACATGGATTTTGACAGCGGCCACGGTACCGGAAAATCAACAGAGCAGATTATTCAGGATCAGTTGATTCAGTTCCGGTTTATTATGAACCACCTGGGTATGCAATGAGCAGCTACGCCAATAATCCTTCCGGACTTGCCTATCCTGAGGCAGGCAGTGTAGCGTGTACGGCTGTGGTAACCTGTTTCAATGAAGAGGCAGTCATCGAAAATGCTTTAAGCTCATTGATATGGGCTGCTGAGATTATTGTAGTGGATGCCTTCAGCACTGATCAAACCTTAGCTATTGCATCCCGTTTCCCGGTTCAGGTTGTTCAGCGGGAATATATCAATGCGGCCGACCAGAAGAACTTCATCATTCCTCGTGCAACTCACTCCATGGTGTTTATTTTGGATGCAGATGAATACGTACCTCCTGAACTGGCACACGAAATCATGGATGTGATCAATGCCAGTGATTTTGAACGGGCTTATTGGATAAGGCGTAAAAACTGGTTTATGGGGGCCCGAATCCGTTACAGTGGATGGCAGAGTGATAAAGTTGTGCGGTTGTTTCCCCGGCATTTGCGGTATCAACCCAAAGCCGTACATTCCGAAGTGGATACACGGGAGATTGAAACAATCACACTTCGCGGATTTATACATCACAATACATTCAGAAGCATGGACCGGTTTCTGGCTAAAATGCAGCGTTATGCACGCTTGTCCGCGGCGGATCACCGGGATTCAACCGGGAATCTAACCCTGTATCACTGGATGATCAAACCGGCTTTCCGGTTCTTCAGGCATTACATATTGCAGGGCGGCATCTTAGACGGTTATCGGGGATTCATCATCAGCAGCCTGATGGCATGGGGTGTGTTTTTGCGTTATTTGTACATGTCACAAAATCGACAAAATCGGTAAGGGTAAGGCATGTTACAACCTTTATTTCCCGGTACACTGTACCGTCTGATTTTTGATTTGAATTTATGCTAAAAATAGTGCGGTACGCTGTACCGCCTTTTTTATCCGTTTTCATAAATGGTGCAGCGCACCGAAATATTAACACTGCATTTTTAAGATGTCAGGGCTACGCCCCTTCATTTGTATTTGAATACATTCTATGAAGATTTCAGGGCTAAATCCCCTCTTGATCTTCCAAAATAAAGGGGAAGAAATTTTATTTCCTTTATATCCCGGTACGCTGTACCGCCTTTTCTAGTAAGCCTGCCTATAATGGTGCAGCGCACCATCATATTAATAGAATCAACCCTAGCTACGGAAATTTAAGGTGCAGCGCACCGAAATATTAACAAATTGTCATTCTGTTCAAATTAAGGCGCAATGGAGAAGTACCGGCTCAATGCTGATTTGAATTTATGCTATAAAGAGCGCGGTACGCTGTATCTCTTTTTGAATCAGCTAGTTTTGATGGTGCAGCGCACCGAAATCTCTATAGAAATAAACGATAACAAGAAATTCAAGGTGCAGCGCACCGCAATATTATCAAATTGTCTTTTTAGCTATGTCCGGGCGCAATAGAGGAGAGGATGTCAGACCAAACCACCCGTAAACAAGGGCTGCGTAGCAGTCCAATCTTAGTAAGCGTGGGCGTAAGCCCGCGGGAATCAATAAGAACTTGGGCGGCTTGGCGCATTTTTTGTCAGCACATGTACGCTTTCACTTGCAAAAAGCTAACACAAAAAATGTGACAAGCCGCAAGCCCAAAATCACGCATCAAGCACCAACCAACACCATAAAGTTCCTGCTTTCGCCGGTGCTTGATTGAAGGCGTAGTATATACGAGCCGGCCGGTATACCACGGATGTTCAATACCGTATTTTGACCTAAAACCGCCGGATTTTCCGGCAAGGCCATTTCTTGCCCGGTGATGTTATACAGACGGTATTGCGTACCTTCCGGCAGATTGTGCAGGTGTAATACATGCCTTGTCGGATTGGGGAAAATATTGACCTCTGAGAAAATACCCGGCGATGAAGTGCTTACAAATTGTATAGTGATTTCTTCGCAGTGGCTTTGGGTGCCACAGGGACTCGTAACCGTAGCGCATACCTGATACGTGCCTTCTTCATCGAAGGTGTGTGATACCTGTATCCCCTCTCCGGTTTGGCCGTCACCGAAGTCCCAGATGGCTGCCGTGGCGTTGGTATCCGGAATGTTGAGATGCAAAGTAGCGCCTGTTTCGCTTGTGGTATAGCTGAATTGAGGGTCGGGTAGTTCGCATACAATGGTGATGCTATCGCAGAGCACTTCTTCACCACAGGTGTTCCATACGGTGAGGCATACTTCGTAAGTACCTGCTGAAGCGTACGCATGTTCTGCATTTTCCTGATTACTGAAATTGCCGTCGCCGAATGACCATTGGAGACTATCTGTGTTTAACCCTGCAAAGTTGAAGCTTGCCCAAAGGGAACCTGCCTGCGTTTCGGCTGTATATGCCGCTACCGGCAAATCACATGGGCATTCTTCCCCATAGCGGGCAAAAAAGAAGTCGCTTTGGCCGCCCATGTGTTGAAGCGTATCTGAGCCTATGTATAGCTGACCGGTAAACTGCCCACCTAAGTAAACATAGCCATGGCCATCTGCTGCTAGTGCCCTCCCGGAACTGGGATGACCAAATAAACCTTCTATTTTGGATTGTGCAATAGATTCACCTGTTTCTTTATTAAATTTACTTAAGAATGGTTTTGATAAAGCGTTTGGAGGTAACATTAAAACATCGACATCTTCATCCCAATACAATGTTCCAGGAAACTGTCCGGTCACATACACGTAGTCCCCTGATAATATTGAATTATAAGCATTTGTAACACTAGTGACATGGCCATTTCTCCCCCAAGTTAATTCTCCATTTGGTGCTATTTTTACAAGGATTGGCAAAGTCCCGCTACTATAATTATTTTGTGGATTGAATCCACTAAAACCCATAAGCTCGTTCGCAATACCGGCTATAAATATATTTCCTTGATCACATACAGATATTTTTCCTTTAAAACCGAAAGCTGGATTAGTAAAAGTATCACCTTGTAACGCCCACAAGTATTCACCCTGTGCGCTCAGTGCAGCAGCATACATACTAGAGCTAATCGTATCTGAGCCAAAGACTAAATTACTACTATTGGGATTAACACTACCTGCAATATAATACTGCTGATACAAAGGGCAATAGGCCATATTCATGTTTAATAAGATAGAATTGGAAGGGTTTTTAATATCTAATGGAATCAGTCCAATTTGCTCGCCTAAAACATTGTATTGCATCACATAAAAACCAGTTTCATTTACCGGAAACTGCACGGAAGAATATACTGATCCGGAATCTAAGGCAGCAAAAAAATGAAAATTGCCATTGGGTTCTACATTTAAGGAGCGAAAAACCTCTTGGCTCGATGGATTTTGCCCGGGCCCCGGCATTTTTAGCCATTGAAATACCCCGGCCGTATCGTATCGGATTATATAATATCGTATAGTACCGACCCAATCTAAAATGGTATCCGTATCGAAATGAACATTTGTATGACTTGGTAATGGTGGTGGAAAAATTACTTGAGTAAGAGCAGACCTTCCAATTACCGTTACATTACCCAAGGTGTCAATGCCAATGCCTTGTGGGTTATCATGCGAGTAACCACCGATTACTTTTTTCCAACGCAATGCTCCTTCGCAAGTGTAACTGGCAATAACATAATCGGTTGCCCCATAATGAGGCAATGGAATTCCATCTAACATGGGTTCGAATTCTCCTTGAAATCGAGCAAGAAAGTACAGATTACCGTTTTGATCAACGGCCATATCACGTACTTCTTCTAATCCCGCTACCGGACTTCCCCCGCTTTTACCCCATTGCCACTCCTGCGCTTGCATTGGAATGGATAAAAGTAGCACCAAAAAGCATACAATAAACAAGTAAAATTTCTGGGAAATAGTGGCCAAAGTAGAAAGTAAATTATTTTTCATGACAGTATCAGGCTTTATTTTTTGTAAAACTACGGAACTGACTTTCAAAGGAAGAGGTAAATCGTCCGTTTTGTCGTGTACCTTGCATACTTTGATTGAAAATTAACTTTTGAAAGATAGGTTTTGTACAAAAATACCGTCAGATATCGTCCGGTAACCGGATAGGTCAAGGCATTTTATTTCCTCTATATTTCGGCACACTGTACCGGCTCAATGCTGATTTGAGTTTATGCTAAAAAGAGCGTGGTACGCTGTATCTCTTTTTGAATCAGCTAGTTTTGATGGTGCAGCGCACCGAAATATTAACACTGCATTTTTAAGATGTCAGGGCTACGCTCCTTCATTTGTATTTGAATACATTCTATGAAGATTTCAGGGCTAAATCCCCTCTTGATCTTCCAAAATAAAGGGGAAGAAATTTTATTTCCTTTATATCCCGGTACGCTGTACCGCCTTTTCTAGTAAGCCTGCCTATAATGGTGCAGCGCACCATCATATTAATAGAATCAACCCTAGCTACGGAAATTTAAGGTGCAGCGCACCGAAATATTAACAAATTGTCATTCTGTTCAAATTAAGGCGCAATGGAGAAGTACCGGCTCAATGCTGATTTGAATTTATGCTATAAAGAGCGCGGTACGCTGTATCTCTTTTTGAATCAGCTAGTTTTGATGGTGCAGCGCACCGAAATCTCTATAGAAATAAACGATAACAAGAAATTCAAGGTGCAGCGCACCGCAATATTATCAAATTGTCTTTTTAGCTATGTCCGGGCGCAATGGAGAAGACAATGTCAGTCTCACCTTACTGCGTACAAGTACTGCGTAGCAGTCCAATCTTAGTAAGCGTGGGCGTAAGCC
>JBJHCA010000054.1:0-22335 GCA_050485785.1 Saprospiraceae bacterium
AGACATTTTGAAATGCATGCCCTTGATCCCAATTACTGGCCCGTACTTGCTTTCCCCAAGGCATGGTCACCTTCAACAGACGGCATGGTAACTGCCGAGGTTGTTTATATGCAGGCATCCTCAGAGCAAGACCTGGAAGCATACAGAGGAAAAGTAAAGGGTAAGATCATACTGCTTGACACTATCCGGGAGTTATCCGAATGGTTTGAGCCGCTGGCTACCCGCCATGACGCAGAATCACTGCTCAGCCTGGCCAATGCTGGGGAACCTACACCGCGTCCGCGACGTTCATGGCAACAACTTGGCGGTTTCACGTTCAATCAGGCTTTGTGGCAGTTTTTTGCCGAAGAGGAAGTGGCATTGGTTGTTGACCGAGGATGGAAAGGTGATTACGGAACTATTTTTGTAGCCGGTGCACGCACCAGTGGTGAAGGAAATCAACGCCCTCAAAGTCCGGATGCCCTTATTGTTCCACAAGTTACCATGTCGGTTGAGCACTACAACCGGATCATTCGACTGCTTGAAAAAGACATCCCGGTTACCCTGAGTTTTAACCTCCGGGCAGAGTACACTATGCCGGCTGAGGGAATGGAGTACAATGTTATTGCCGAGATACCCGGAACAGACCTGGCTGATGAAGTAGTGATGTTTGGAGCACATTTTGACAGCTGGCACGGGGCTACGGGCGCTACGGATAACGGTGCCGGAAGTGCAGTGATGATGGAAGTTGCCCGTATCCTGATTGAAAGTATGAAAGAAGCCGGCGTTCAAAACCGGCGTACGTTAAGGCTGGCATTATGGACAGGGGAGGAGCAGGGGCTGTTTGGATCGCGCTATTACGTGGCACAGCATTTTGCGGAAACTGAGCCCGGTGGTTGGGTGCCTGTTTCACTGAAACCGGCTCATGAAAAGATTTCTGGATATTATAATCTTGACAACGGAACCGGCAAAATCCGGGGAATTTACCTGCAGGGCAATCAGGAAGTTGGTCCGGTATTCAGAAGCTGGCTGGCACCTTTTGCCGACCTTGAGGCATCTACCATCACCTTGAGCAATACCGGTGGTACAGATCATCTGGCATTTGATGGTGTTGGCATTCCCGGATTTCAGTTTATTCAGGAACCCATGGCATACTTTCACCGCACCCATCACTCTACCATGGACTTTTACGATCACCTGGTGGAAGAGGATCTGAAACAGGCGGCAACTATTATCGCCAGCTTTGTGTGGCACACCAGCCAGCGGGACGAGAAATTGCCCCGAAAGCATTTTGAGATCACAACTAATCGTTGATCAACGAAGGAATGACAAACCGTCTGCAATATCTTTCGTGGGTTCAGGATACCACCTGCTTGAGCATTGAGGGGTTTTGTTAACTTACAGCCTGAAGTAAACCGAATACATGGATTTTATTCTGGATCTTTTGCGCGGTGGTCTTGGCATGGCGGTGCTGATTGGTGCCTGCTATTTGTTGAGCAACAACCGCAGGGATATCAACTGGAAGCTGGTGTTTTCAGGCATAGCTATTCAGCTTGTGCTGGCCGTGCTGATCCTAAAAGTGCCACTGGCTTACAGTGTTTTTAAGGCCATTGCGAACTTTTTTGTGCTGATCCTCAACTTTACGGAAGCCGGGGCTTCTTTTGTTTTGGGGAACTGGCCTAGTCAGGCTGAAGTTACTTCCATTGAATACGAGAACGGCACAGTAATAAGACAGCCATTTGTAGTTGGTTATGTCTTTATTTTTAAAGTGCTGCCAACCATCATATTTTTTGCAGCACTTTCTGCCGTGTTATACTATTTCGGCATTCTGCAAAAAATCATATATGGTTTTGCATGGTTGCTCAGCCGTACCATGCGCCTATCGGGATCGGAGAGCATTGCTGCCGCAGCCAATGTTTTTATAGGCCAAACCGAAGCTCCGCTCATTATCAAACCCTATCTGGATAAAATGACCCGGTCTGAGATCATGTGTCTGATGACAGGGGGAATGGCCACCATTGCCGGTGGTGTGTTTGCCGCTTATGTAGGTTTTCTGGGAGGTTCCGACCCGGAAATACAGCTCTTGTTTGCCACTCACTTGCTTACTGCTTCCATCGTATCGGCCCCGGCAGCTATAGTTGCTGCCAAAATTCTGTTTCCGGAAACCAATAAAGCCGCCATTGACAGAAACCTCGCCATCAGTGAGGAAAAACTGGGAACCAATGTTCTGGACGCCATTTCAATTGGAACGCGTGATGGTATCAAACTGGCCGTCAACGTAGGTGCCATGCTTATTGTGTTTATTGCCATGATTGCCATGGTCAATTATATTCTGATGGAAGGGCTCGGTAACATTACCATGGGGGGACGTTTCCAAAGCCTCAACAGCATCATTAGCGGTGCTACACCTTTTGAAGGTTTTAACCTTGAGTTTATCCTGGGCCTGATTTTTTCACCTGTTGCATGGCTGCTTGGTGTGCCCACTCAGGATCTGATGCTGGTTGGTCAATTGCTGGGAAAGAAAACCGTGATCAATGAATTTGTAGCTTATGCAGACCTGGGTATGCTCCAAAATGATCCGAATGTGACCCTGTCACCCAAATCGGTGATCATAGCAACTTATGCACTCTGCGGTTTTTCAAATTTCTCTTCTATCGGCATACAGATCGGAGGCATTGGAGCCCTGGCTCCCGCACAAAGGCAAACCCTCACCGAGTTGGGAATATTGGCACTCATCGGGGGCACAGTAGCTTGTTTTATGACTGCCATCATTGCAGGAATAATTGTTTAAAATCCTACTGGATTATTTTTTGATTTTATTTTGCTGTAAATCAAAGATATAGCTATAACGCAATGTTATATTGAAAATAAACATCCGCTTTTGATCCAGTTTATTTTTACCTTTGTATCCCATAACAAGCACTCCTAAGGGCACATTCGTTATGGTAAAGTATATCTTCGTAACCGGTGGCGTTACATCATCATTGGGCAAGGGCATCATTGCCGCTTCTCTGGCAAAACTCCTTCAGGCCAGGGGCTTTTCAGTTACCATTCAAAAGTTTGACCCTTATATCAATGTCGATCCCGGCACGCTTAATCCCTATGAGCACGGAGAGTGCTATGTCACAATAGACGGTGCTGAAACTGACCTTGATCTGGGCCATTACGAGCGTTTTTTAAATGTTCAGACCACCCAGGCCAACAATGTGACTACCGGACGAATTTATCAGACTGTCATCCAAAAGGAACGTGCCGGTGACTACCTGGGCAAAACCGTTCAGGTCATCCCCCATATTACCGATGAAATTAAGAGAAGGGTGCATCTTCTGGGTGAATCCGGAGACTACGACATAGTGATTACAGAGCTTGGAGGAACTGTCGGGGATATTGAATCTCTTCCCTATATGGAAGCGCTGCGTCAGCTCAGGTGGGAGTTTGGCAGCCAGAATTGCCTGGTCGTTCACCTCACTTTGATTCCATTTCTCAAGGTTTCCGGGGAATTGAAAACAAAACCTACCCAGCACTCAGTTAAAGAAATGCTGAAAACCGGTATTCAGCCCGATATCCTGGTTTGTCGGACTGAACATCCATTGGGTGATGACCTGAGGAAGAAAGTGGCATTGTTCTGCAATGTGGACGAGAAAAGCGTCATTGAAGCTATCGATGCAGAATCCATTTATGATGTTCCCAAACTCATGCTGAAAGAAGAGCTGGATAAAACCGTGCTCAAAAAGCTGAAGTTGAAGTCCGTGGCTGAACCGGACCTGACGAGATGGAATAATTTTCTGAAAAAACTTAAGAATCCGGGTCGTGAAGTGAAAATTGGCCTCGTAGGAAAATACAATGAGTTGCCGGATGCATATATCTCCATTTATGAAGCACTGATCCATTCGGGAGCTTACAACGGAACCAGGGTGAAAATTATCCCGGTTCACGCCGAAAGCCTTGAGAAGGAAAACCATCTGACCCTGATAAAGGATATGGATGGGATCATAGTGGCTCCCGGATTTGGCGAACGCGGCATCCAGGGTAAGCTCAATGCCATAGAACATGTCCGCAACAACCGAATTCCGTTTTTTGGAATTTGCCTGGGTATGCAGTGTGCAGTCATTGAATATATGCGCAATGTGATTGGTTATCAGGATGCAGCATCCACGGAAGTTGTACCCGATTCTATGGTGCCGGTTATTGATCTGATGCCGGAGCAAAAAAAGGTAACGCAGAAAGGTGGAACCATGAGGCTGGGGGCCTACCAATGCAGAGTTAAACCCGGAACCAAAGCCTATGAAGCTTATCAGCAAAGTGAAGTGCTGGAGAGACACCGCCACCGGTATGAATTAAACAATCAATACCTGCATTTGCTTGAAGAGGCGGGAATGATAGCCTCCGGAATAAATCCTGAAAGCAACCTTGTGGAGATCATTGAACTGCCCGGTCACCCTTGGTTTCTGGCGACACAATTTCATCCTGAATACCAGAGTACCGTCGAAAATCCCCATCCGCTGTTTATGGCGTTTATCAGGGCATGTCTGGAATATTCAGGCCGGCAGACCGAGGAAAACGCTGCCATCAGAGCGGCTAACTAGCTGCGGTATTTATAGTCAGATTGTACAACCCGGTTTCAGATTGGATGGGTGGACACTTTTTAGGAAATTTATTGGGATATCTCTTTGTTGATTGATGACTTTGGCCCTCAAAATGCATCGAACTCTAAAAGTTGATCAGCGCAATGCTGTACGCATTGCATCAGTGTACCAACTCACCGGGAAATTCCCTTTTTAGCTTGTTAAATGCACAGTACCTTAACGGCCACCGTACGGCCTCATCCCCGAAAGGTCGTTGATTTTGTAGTCGCTAACATCAAATACGGCAGGGTTGATCATGTCAGTCACCACTTCCTGGATTTCCGCTTCTGAACGGTCGCCATTTTTGTAAGTGAATTGATGTTCAAGCCACATGCCGTACTCTGCCAGCGGCATATAACCGGCTCCGGAATTTTGCTGTATAAACCGGAAGTTCATCATGGCATCGGCAAACTCTTTCAACTCTCGGGTCAGCCACACTTCACCCTGGCCTTCGTCATTGCGATAGAGATACTCCTCAGCCAGGTAGCCGTGTATTTTTCTGGTTACGCCGGTTGACGAGAACCTGAATTCTTCGTCTTCCTTGTCGCCCCGCATCCGGACATTGGGGGGCGTTACCTTAATGCCTTCTTTTTTCTCGAAGTCGGTGATGGTAATGATATTGTTTTCGCGAATGTTATATATCATCCTGCTTTCTTCCCGGCCGTCTTTATTGAAAATGCGAATTGCCATTTGCCATGTGTCAATGGTATAGCTGATGAAATGTTCACCGTCTTTTTTGACATTACCGTTTCTGTCTAATTCTTTCACGTGCATCTTCACACTGCCAATAAAAGCATTGGGCTTGGCCTCATGCGGTTTTTCATCTTCTGCGGAAAAAATGACGCCATCACTATATTCATCTTTTTCATTGCCTTTGGCAGATTGTTTGGCAGCATCAAATGAACGGTCAATGGTTTTGTCTACTGACTTGTCAACCTCGCGCTGTAGCTTGCGGTTGATCCGCTGTTCGGCCCGTCGTTGAAGCCTGTCTACATTGACCTGGGCATAAACCAGATCAGGCAGCATAATGAGGGAAATGAGCGCTATAATACCGGCAAAAAAGTAAATGGGCGAAGATGTTTGCATATCAGGTATATTTTGGGTTTTCAGAATAAACCTAATACAATTGCAACCCTTTTATGGTTCCGGTTGCAGCGAATAAAAATACGGGGCAAAGTAAATTGGGAAGGGTGGCTGATGGGGCTCGAACCCACGACCTCTGGAACCACAATCCAGTGCTCTAACCTGCTGAGCTACAGCCACCGTGTAAATGCGGATGCAAAGATAATTCTACCCGTTAACAAAAACAAGCTTTTTGCGCCGAAGGCGCACAAAAAAAGTTATCGAAAAAAATCAGTAAACCGCCTTTAAGCACCGCACTTCATCGCCGAGAAAAGCGGATCCAGTGTCTGCACCCTTACCCAATCCTTCCTGTTCAGCTTTTGACCATTTGTATTTCGCAGGCTATGCGGATTTCGTCGCTCACTACTATGCTGCCTGCTTCGGTTACGGCATCCCAGCGCAGGTTGAACTCATTGCGTTTGATTTTGCCTTCCAGCGTAAACCCTGCTTTAGTATTGCCGTAGGGGTCTTGTATGATGCCTGCAAAATCAGCTTTGAGCGTTACGGGTTTGGTCACGTCCCGGATGGTGAGATGACCGTCCAGTTCATAGTGTCCGTTGCCGTTTTTGCTCATCCCGGTAGACCGGAATTGTAAGGTCGGGAATTTTTCAGCATTGAAAAAGTCATCGCTGCGCAGGTGGTTGTCGCGATCGGCAGTACCGGTGTTAATACTGGCCGTTTCGGCTTCAAAGCTGATCGCGGCATTGTCAAATGTATCACCATCTGTTTCCGCAGTGGCATCGAATTTTTCAAATTTGCCGGTTACGGTTGTGATCATCAGGTGCTTGGCCTTAAACTGAATTTCGCTGTGTGCAGGATCAATTTTCCAGATTGTTTTTGACATGATAATTGTTGTTTGGAATAATGAATTAATCGATCAACACCGTATGAGTTAATCAACAGATGGTAAGCCGGATTTATGTTAGCCTTGAAAATCTGCGGATACCTGAAGGCTGAATGCTCGGGCGGTCAATCTGTTACTGAGAACAGGCTTGCGGGCGAAGTGTTGACTGCGTATGGCCGGAATTGAGCTCAACCGGTTGCCGAAGTGAGTTTTCTTAATCGTGTTTAAGAAAATCTGATGCCGGATTGAAATAAAAAAGCCCTTTTACGGGCTTTAATTGTTGGCGGAGGAGGAGGGATTCGAACCCCCGGTACCCTCTCAGGTACGCCGGTTTTCAAGACCGGTGCAATCAACCAGCTCTGCCACTCCTCCGTGATAACGGGTTTTTGCGGATGCAAAGCTACAATTCCATTTGCATTCTTTTGATGTTTTTCGTAATTTTAGAAAATTTTCTGTCTTGAGGCCTGAACCTATTGTCAACTTCGGATATCCCATGCCGGCAGTCAGAATTCTGGTGCCGATGGTGGCCGGCATGTTTGCCGGATGGTATTGGGAAGTCTGTCCATTTACACTTATTGTTTTTGGCGGATCGATGGTAGTATTCTCGCTCCCGTTGGTCAGCCTGACACGCGGAAAGCTCAATGCAGCCTGGGTGCAGGGCTTGACCTTGCTGGTTTGTATAGCATTGGCCGGCATGCTTATGATGCGCCTGGCTGTTGAACAGATCGGCACCCCGCCTTTGGAAAAATTTGATTCCTGCGAGCTGACTGGCGTGGTTATTCGCGAACCCATAATGTCAACGCAGGGCTACAGGCTTAAGATCAGGGTTTTGGATGTGCGCAATGAAGAAGGAGAGCCACTCAATGCCGGATTTATGGCATGGTGGTATGCTCCGGCCTTGCCTGAAGTTAGCCGATTGCTTCACGGGGATACGCTGATCACCCAATCTGTTTTTTTTCCGCTTGAGCAACCTTCCAATCCATCAACATTTGATTTTCAGGCATGGTCAAAGCTGCAGGGCGTTTCCGGTGTTTTCAGATACAGTGAGCAGTTCAGTTTGAATATTGCGCCTTCATCCCGGTCATTCTCGCCAATCCGAAAAGCGCTGGCATTGCGACAGAAACAAATTGAAGTGCTGGGACAGTACATGGCAGAGGGAAGGGAGCTGGCTGTAGGTATGGCTATTTTGCTCGGCAAACGCGACGATATCGAAAGTGATCTTCGGCAGGCCTATGCCGATACCGGTGCGGTTCATGTATTGGCAGTTTCGGGTTTGCATGTGGGCATTGTAGCTTTTGTATTAAAGTGGTTACTGGGTATTATTATCCCTTCCTTTCGTGGTGAGCAATGGGTCAGGCTGGCTTTTAATTTAGCCGGGATATGGGCCTTTGCACTCATAACCGGGCTGCCACCTTCCGTGCAGCGGGCTTCCATCATGTTTTCCTTGTTTATTATCGGCATTACCCTGAGCAAACGCCGAAACGGGTATAACACCCTGGCTGTAGCTGCTACAATCATGCTGATTATCGACCCACTCCTGCTGTTTGACGTGGGTTTCAGGCTCTCTTTTGCCGCAGTGTGGGGGATATTGTTTTTTCACCCACGCATTTATCCGCTAATACCTATGCCTGTGGCATGGATGGATGCTGCCTGGTCGCTGTTGGCTGTTTCATTGGCAGCAACGCTGGGAACGCTGCCCTTTACCCTGTATTACTTTAATCAGTTCCCAGTGTTTTTCTGGCTGTCGGGCTGGGTAGTTATTCCTGCGGCAACACTTATCGTATGGCTGGGGCTGTCTACACTGCTGGCCGGTAACCTTGCCGCATTCGGCGGTATTTTGGACCAGCTCGCTTGGCTGCTGGCTCAGCTGCTTTATGGGGTAATATGGATTATGAATGCTGTGGTTTTTATGATTCAGTCTATGCCCATGGCAGTGATCAGAAATATCATTCCGGGCACGGAGGGCTTTTTTCTGTTGATTGCATTACTCACATTGGTGGCAGCCTGGGTCAAATTCCGCAATTCATTAACCCGGGGTTTTACCTGTATATGTGTGGCAGCACTGGGACTTTTGTATTGTCATCACACCTGGCATGCTACACGTACGGTGGTTAAAGTGACTTATGCATTGCGGCAAGGGAACATGACCAGCTTTTACATGCAGGGAAAAATGCTTAGCTTCTATGACCAGGAAGGTGCTGATCAGCAAAACCGGATAGATCCGCCAACCCGTTCAGGAAGTATAAAGGAGCAGAAGTCAGTCCGGCTTGATGAAGGTGAACAGGCAACAGTAATAGTTGGCAATACCTGTTTTATTTTGGGGGATAACATTTTGTTGGACAATATACCCTGCTCATACCTAATCCCTTTCGATAACCGTCTCGGTCTGCCAGACCCGCCAATCAATGCTCAGTCAATACGGGTAATCAGTGGTGGCACATTGCCGGATATCGCTGGCGGGCAAAACGATATTGACCATCACAATTTATCTCAGCAGGGAGCACACATACTCAGTATTAAGCACTACTGACAGACACTTCAGATTTTTCATTACTTTTATGGGTATGCTTATCAACATTCAGGAGTGGCTGTTCCACAACTGGTACTGGATCGTTATTATTCTGGCCGTTGCCTATACGTGCATCAGTATCATCGTATATTTTGTGGAAGATTACGTTTTTTTCAGACCCGAAAAACTGAGTGAAGATTTTGAGTTTAACTATCGCGATCTCGATTTTGAAGAATACATTATTCATATTAAACCGGGAGTAAAGCTTTCCGGTATCCGGTTTATGGCTCCCAAGCCGGTGGGTGTGGTGTTTTATCTGAAAGGCAACAGCCGGAGTATTAAAGGATGGGGCAAATTTGCCATCGATTTTATCAGAAACGGCTATGATGTGGTGATGGTTGATTACCGGGGTTTTGGAAAAAGTACCGGCCGCAGAACGCAGGCAGGAATCAAAAACGATCTGCAGATTATTTACAACAAGATCAAGGAATATGTCGACGAAAAGCATATTGTGCTTTACGGTCGTTCAATGGGGTCAGGATTTGCTGCAAAGCTGGCATCCACTAACAGGCCTAAGCTGCTGATCCTTGATGCCCCTTATTACAGTTTATCCCGCGTGGCCAATCGCTTTATTCCTTTTTTGCCCATGGCCATTTTTTTAAAATTTCCCATTCCAACCTACAAGTGGATTAAATATGTACAATGCCCTATCCATATAATCCACGGAACGCATGATAGGCTGATACCGCTGCGCTCAAGTGTGAAGCTTGCAGCCATTAATCCTTCACTGACAAGATTGCATCCCGTGGTAGGAGGCGGGCACAATAATCTCCATCAGTTTGAGTCGTACCACGAAGTGCTCGACAAAATACTGGGGGGCAGTTCTGCTGCTTTTGACCGGGAAAAAAGCAGTTTGAACTTTAAGAGAAAGTAAGGCTTTATATTGTATGGCAGCGGCTGCTAAATTTTTTTCAACAAAGAGATATGAAATCTACATATATAAAAAACATACTGCTGGCACTGATAACCGGAGGCTCTGTGGCTATTGCCGGCTATCTCTACCTGGGCACTGCCATAGAGAAAGTGATTTTCAGACCTGAACCGCTTGACCCGGATCATGAGTACAGCTTCAGAACACCATTCAGAGAGCTCATGCTGTTTCCGGAAGAAGGAGCCGCCATCAATGCACTTTACTTTTATGCCGATCAGCCCAAAGGGGTGATCCTGTATTTCCACGGAAATGTAGGCAATATTGACCGTTGGGGTGAAGTAGCGGAACCCTTGTCACGCTTAGGCTATGACGTAATGATTCCCGATTACCGGGGCTACGGAAAAAGCGTGGGTTTGCGCACCGAACAAACACTGTTTCACGATGCCTTGTATTGCTACAATTACCTTAAACAGGAAATGGGAGCGGAGAAAGTGGTGATTTACGGTCGTTCACTGGGTACCGGGATAGCCTCGTGGCTGGCTGCCCAAACAGATTATGACGGCCTTATTCTTGAAACACCCTATTTCAGCATGACTGAACTGGCCAGGCGGTATTTACCATCAGCACTGGTGAAAAGACATCTTGAGTTTCACTTTGATTCTGCCCAATATCTGCAACATGCCTGCGGAGATATTCTCATCCTCCACGGTACAGATGATGAAGTGGTGCCTTATGACAGCGGAAAAAAACTCTTCCAAAGTATTCCCGAAGGTGAAGCTACATTCGTAAGTTTCAACGGCGCAGGCCATAACGACCTGGCAGCCTATGAGAAATACTGGTCAACCCTTACCGGATACCTGAACAGTATTCACCACCGGGCTCACCGGTAAGCGAATGGTTACACAACACAACTTTGGAATCTGGTAATACAGGTGCAGTTTATTGTTAAATACATCTTAATGTCAGCCGCTCAATGAACCATTCAACAGCGGGCTTGTACCTTTGCTGTATCTTTATTCAACTATTCTTTATGTACTACGGTTTACGCCTCGATTTTTCCCGTTTCTTACTGCTTTTTGCATTTTTTTTTATTGGCGTTTCTGCAGTTTTAGCCGAATCCTCGCTGAAAGGTAAAGTGGTGGATGCCGAAACCTCTGAACCACTTGAGTTTGCGGCTATTTCATTGTTTGACGCATCCGGTGAACGGCTGATAACCGGAGTACTGGCTGACATTGAAGGCAATTTTGAAATTACCGGTGTTGAGCAGGGCACCGAGTATCTGCTGGTGGTTAACTTTTTGGGTTATGCAGTATTCGACAAACTGGTGCATGTACCCCATGACCGCGAATCGGTTGATCTCGGTCTGATCACCATGCAATCGGATGCCGCAGTGATTGAGCAGGTTGAAGTAACTGGAGTCAGGTCGGCAGTTCAGATGAATATTGATCGCCGGGTTTTTAATGTAGAACAGGATATATCCGCCCGCGGAGGAAGCGGACTGGATGTGATGAGAAATGTACCCGGGATCATGGTGGATGCAGACGGTGAGGTAACTCTTCGCAATGCCTCAGTACAGATTTTGGTCAATGGCCGGCCTACTCCTCTGGAGCTTGAGCAGATACCGGCAGATCAGATTCAGTCGGTGGAAGTGATTACCAATCCGTCAGCCAGATTTGATGCCAGTGCCACGGGCGGGATTGTTAACATAATCCTCAAAGAAAACCGTCGCGATAATATTAACGGCACTATCAATGCCGGCGTGGGATTACCTGAGCGTTATAGCGCTGGAATTAATGTGGGTTCCCGCTTTGGCCGGTTCAACACCATGCTGAATTACAACTTTGGCTATACCACCTCTGTCCCTGACGGCAAAACCCTGAGAAATGTACTTAACGAGGAGCGTGAAGTAGTCAATTACTACAATCAATATCAGGATCGCTTCAGGGCGAATGAAAACCATTCGATCCGGCTGGCTACTGAATGGCAGGCAACACCTCGCGATTTGTTATCCGTTTCCGGCATGTACAGTACCAATAATCGCCGCGAGGATGAAACCATAGATTATGAATCAGGTACCCCCGGAAGTCCATTGTTTGCCGGTACAAGGCAACTTGATGAGCAACGTACCCGATCCGGTTTTGCACTTCAGAGCATGTACTACCGCACTTTTGCCGGAGAAGGACGAAATCTCACGGCGGATTTAAGTTATCAGCAGTTCACCACAGAAGGGACTGACAAGTATGTTTATCATCAGTTTGATATGGAGGGAAATCCCTGGCCTGATTTTCCATACTGGCAAATGGTGAACACGGGCATCAGCAATTCAAGAATTGATTTTCAACTGGATTATGTGCATCCGGTCAATGAGCGAATGCAGGTCGAAGCCGGAGTCCGGAGCTACTACAATTACCAGTTGGTTGAAAATCTGGTGCGCATACAACCTTTTGGTGAAGCGGATTTTGAAGTGGACCCATTTCTCTCAGAAGATTACCGGATTGATGAAATGATCCATGCCGCATACGGTATTTTCTCCAATAAGATCGCCCCATGGCAGTATCAGCTTGGTTTGCGGTTTGAATACTCGGATTACCGGGGCGATATCCTGGACACGGAAAGCAGTTTTTCCTATCGCTATCCTTCCGGCACTTTTGACAGCTTTTTGAAAGCATTTTTCCCATCATTTTATTTAACCCGTACTTTGTCACCGGGTCAGACACTTCAGTTTAGCGTGAGTCGCAAAATCAACCGACCGGGTCGCTGGCAGCTCATGCCCAACGTAACATTCAGGGATAATCAAAATATCCGCATAGGGAATCCGAGTATCAATCCCGAGTTTATGAATATTGCCGAATTGGGATACCAGAATATATTCGACAAAGGGAATTTTGTAACTTCAGTGTATGGTCGTTATATCAGTGACCCGTTTACCTGGATCAATGTGCCCTATGAGCAGGACTCATCCATTCTGGTATTTACTCCGATCAACGGAGTTCGGCGGATCAATTACGGTTGGGAAAATATTTTCAGGTACGATATTATCAAAAACCTGGAATTTACGCTGAGTACTCATTTTTATTATGCCATACTGGATGCCGAGATCGATGGTAGTGTAGTACGGACTGCCGGATGGGCGGCTGTGGTTAATCCGATGATCAGGTATCAGCTTCCATGGAATTTAGCCCTGCAGGTCAGTGGTTCGTATCGCTCACCCAGAATTTTACCCCAGGGCAGAACCAAGGATTTCTATTTTGCCGATGCTGCACTGAGCAAACAGATCGGCCGGCAGTGGAATATCAGCCTCATCTTCTCAGATATGCTGAACAGCCGGTATTGGGGTAGTATCACCGAAACCGGAACGATTTACCAGGAGTCTGAACGCAGGCATGATGGCCGCAATGTACGGCTCAATGTATCTTACAGATTTGGGGTAGAAGATCAGCGCCAGCGTCAGCGTAGAGGCAGAACGCCGTCCATGGGAGGCAATGGCGATGATATGATGGAAATGTAGGCTGTTTCGGAAACCTGCGGCAATGTATCCCGTATTTTTTAATGCAGATAATTAAGGACAATCATCCGGCGTTCAAGTCACATGAGTATTGAACCCGGAATATACCTCATTGCCATTGGTGCTTTAGTAGTGGCACTGGTGACGGTTGCCATCATTTTATCCCTTCGTGTTGCCCGGTGGCGACGTGAGTTCCATCAGGAAAGAGAGAAAAGACTGCGCTCTGAAGCGGCCCATGAAGCCTCCAAAGATGGTCTTGAATGGGCCAGGCAACAACTGAAGGATACTTTTGATGCTGCCGCCAGGGAAGCACTCAACAACAATAATCAAACTTTTATTCAATTGGCTGAAGGTACCCTGGCTCAGGCATTGAAAACCTCACAGCACGAACTTGAAAAACGCAGCACGGCCGTGGAGCATATGATCAAACCTCTGTCGGAAGCACTTCAGAAACACGAATCCATAGTGAGCAAACTGGGTGAATCCTCACAAAAGACATTTGGCACCATTCATGCTTTTTTGCAGGACCTGAAATACACCCATCAGCGTTTGTCCTACGAAACCCAACAACTAACCGGAGCTTTAAAAAATCCCAAGGTGAGGGGACGCTGGGGTGAGCTCGGATTAAAGCGGGCTGTTGAATTTGCAGGACTTAATCACCATGTTGACTTCCAGGAACAAGCTACTTCCGCAGACAGCGAAGGACGGGTTATCAGACCCGATATGCTGGTGAGTTTACCCGGCAACAAGCAAATAGCCATTGATGCCAAAATGCCGCTGGATGCATACATCAGGGCTGTGGAGGCTGAAGATAGCACTCAACAGGAGCAGTGGCTTCGCAAGTTCAGCAACGATTTTAAAAGCCATATTCAGACTTTAGGCCGAAAGGATTACTGGAAAAACCTGGATAACAGCATTGAGTTTGTTGTCCTCTATGTAGAGCTGGAACCTGCCTTCGCATCAGCGGTGGAATACAATAAAGACCTCATCAATCTGGCCGTCAATCACAACATAATATTGGCTACGCCTTCCACCCTGATTGCGCTGTTAAAATCTATAGCGCAAAACTGGAGAGAACACGAAGCCGCCGAAAATGCGCGACAGGTGTTTAATACGGCCATGGATTTACATGACCGGCTGAGGGTTTTTGCCAAACACCTTATTCAGGTGGGCGAGTCACTTGACCAGGCCGGTAAAAGTTACAATGCAGCCATCAACTCCTGGGATGCCCGCCTGCGTCCGGTCATTACCCGCATGCAGCAACTGGGAATAGACAATCCCCATAAACCGCTGGTACACCCCCATGGTACAGAATCGGGTATCAGACAATCATGGCCGGAGTAAGTTATGACAGGCCGGAACCACCCCATGTTACACTCCACAAGCCGGTGAACTTTCCACGCTAAAATGCAGCTTGCGTTGGCAAAATGTATGTACTATAGTTGCGGTTTTTCGATCGGGTCTTATTGTTGATCAGTCACCCGTTTTCAGGAATATTCTGAAACGAATAGGGAGAATCAGCAGATTACCTGTTATATTGCGCACTGAAAATAAATCCGTTGCCATGAATCATTTCTTTGTTTGCTGTTGCTTTGTATTGATGACAATCTTGCTTTTGCCGGGCATATCATGCAAGGATAAGGACGATGACACACTGGATTGCATGGCTTTTGAATGGGGCTATCACGGAGATACCGGACCCGAATTCTGGGGTCTTTGTATTCCGGGGTGTAACGGCCACAGTCAGTCACCGGTCAATATTACGGCATACCAAAATGATATAGCATTAGAGGAACCCGAATTTAATTACCAGGCATCGTCAATCGACCTGATCAATACGGGTGAGACCGTTAAGTTTAACTATAGTTCCGGAAGTGAATTGGACTGGGGCGGCAACACCTATGAATTGCTGCAGTTCCATTTTCATACCCGCAGCGAGCACTTAATTGACGGTGAACCCTATGCCATGGAAATACACCTTGTACACCGAAAGGCTGCAGATGAACTGGCAGTGGTAGGTATAATGGTGGAGGAAGGTGAGGAGAACGAGTTACTCGGCATGCTGGCATCGGTGTTACCTCAGGAAGCAAACCAAGTGTACGTTTCAATAAACACAATCAATGTCTACGAACTCATCCCTGAAAACCGGTCATATTTTACTTATCAGGGTTCATTAACCACACCTGGCTGCGATGAGATAGTTACATGGATGGTGATGAAAACCCCCATCAGCGCTTCGCCGACACAAATTCTGCATTTCAGTTCGCTGTTATATCACAACTACCGGCCGGTACAGGAAATTGAAGGAAGAGAGATCAGGTTGTTCAACAATTAACGGTCGTTTTTGGTGTCCGTTTTCTGGTCAAGTGCTTCCATCTCAGTTCGAATGGCTTCTGCTTCTCCCATTTTGTTGGCGTAACCTTTGATATCTCCTCCCCGCTGAAGCATCATGGCATCTTGCAACAGACGCTCATATTCTTTTTTCAGCCTTTTCTGAGGATCTCTTTTAAACCAGCTAATCATGGCTTTTTTTTAAAAAAACACCTGCTTACCGGCATTGTTCAGTCAACCTTGCCCGGCAGAACAGATCAATGCAATGATTATGCAGCAGTGATCAGGTTGAGATGCATATCAATTGGACGTGCTCATCTCATGGTCAGTGAGGTATGAAAGCACCTGTTTCACCATTGCCGGCGAACCGAGAATAACCGATGCCCGCTGATGCAACTCCCTGGGCTGTAAATCGAGTATTCGCTGTTTACGTTCATTAATAACCATCCCTCCGGCCTGTTCTATCAGGAATGCCATCGGGCTGCATTCATACAAAAGCCTGAGTTTTCCTTCGGGATAGCCCTCGAGTGAAGGGTAGAGAAATATCCCTCCTGCCAGCAAGGTGCGGTGAACGTCGGCTACCATAGTTCCAATGTAGCGAAGACGCATGAACCGGGCTGCACATTCATCGATGTACTTCTGCACAGGCTTGCTGTACTTTTTGTAATACCCCTGGTTAATTGAGTAAAACTTTCCGGTCTCCGGAATCTTAATGTCGGGATGAGAAAGACAAAACTCTCCGATTGAAGGATCAAGGGTAAATCCGTTGACTCCCCGTCCTGTAGTATATACCAGGATAGTGCTGGTTCCGTAAACTACATATCCTGCGGCTACCTGTTTATACCCGGGCTGCAGAAAGTCATCTATGTTGCACGGATGCTGATGATCACTTACCCGGCGGTAGATGCCAAATATAGTGCCCAGTGAGGCGTTGACATCAATATTGGATGAGCCGTCCAGCGGATCAAATACCACCACATACCTCGAAGTTTTGTTTTCGTGGAATGGGAAGGCTTCAAAATCAGCATTCTCTTCGGAGGCAATTCCTGCACATTCTCCACTGTGCTTCAAACACTCAATGAACCGTTCGTTGGCGTACTGATCCAGTTTTTTTACTTCCTCACCACTGGAGTTCAGGCTTCCGGCAAAGCCCAGGATATTGACCAGGCCGGCCCGATTGACCTCGCGGTTCACTATTTTTGAAGCTACGCCAATATCGCGAAGCAATCCGCTCAGTTCACCGGAAGCGTAGGGGAAATCTTTTTGCCTTCTCAGTATAAATTCGTCGAGTGTGGTGATATGCATTGCTGTCCTCTTTCAGTATGGCTGCAAAGATACCGAAGTTGAAGCAAGCATACTATAAATTACCGGGCAAATGCATAATAGTACTGCCCGGGGTAGGTTTCGTACACCCCTTCAAGGATCACATTGCCATTGGCCGATTCGATCAGGCTCAAAAATTCTTCCATTGAGTGTACCTTTTCATCGTTCACATGGGTAATAATGAATCCCGGATCCATATTGGTCCGGTCAATTTTACTCCCCTTCACAATACTGATCACTTTAACGCCGGTTACATTCAACACATCGCGTTCGTTTTCGGTGAGGTTGCGCAGGTCCATCCCCAGTGATTCGGCCACATCGGTATGCTGTATGGTGCTTTGTAATGTCAGGGTGTTATTGGCATTTTTCAGGGTTACATCCGTGGTAAAGGTATTACCGTCTCTTACATAGGTTATCGCTATGGTGTTCCCCGGTCTGTAGCGGGCTACTATTTCCTGCAGTTCAGGAGTTGTTCTGATGGGTCTGTCGTTGATGGCAATAATAATATCCCCTTCCTGCAAATTGGACTTATCTGCCGCACTACCCGGATTGATCCTGCTCAACACAACACCTTCTATTCGGTCCATGCGGTTTTGCCGCGCCAGTTGCTCGGTTACATTGGATATGGTTACGCCAAGAAAACCTCTCTGCACTGTACCAAACTCCCGCAGGTCACTCACCACCTTGTAGGCCAGATTGGCCGGCACGGCAAAAGAATATCCTTCATAACGCCCGCTTCTGGTGATGATGGCAGTATTGACCCCGATGAGTTTCCCCTGTGTATTCACCAGTGCACCACCGCTGTTTCCGGGGTTTACCGCAGCATCGGTTTGTATGAATGATTCAATGGAATAATCGCCTTCGAGTATGTTGATATTGCGCCCTTTAGCTGAAACTATGCCGGCGGTAACCGTGCTTGTCAGGTTAAAAGGGTTGCCAACGGCCAGTACCCACTCGCCAATCTGTACACCATCGGAATCGCCAAATTCGAGATAGGGCAGGTCAAAGTCAACGGGTATCTTGATCAGGGCAAGATCTGTGGATGCATCCATGCCAATTACGCGGCCGTTGAATCGACGGTTATTGTTTAAGGTCACTTCCAGGGATGTAGCCTGATGAATAACGTGCCGGTTGGTTACTATATAACCGTCAGAAGAAATGATCACACCGCTGCCATTCGAAATTTCCCTATCTCCGCTTCCCCAGTATCGTCTGCCGGTGGCCTGGTTGGATAGTGCACGGATGTTGACTACGGATGGCGTAGCCAATGCAGAGGCCTCAATGAAATCTGTGGGATAGGCACTTTCAAAGGTTGGCACCGGTGTATGTATCGGTGTGTTGCCGTGCTGAAACTCTGGGTTGCTGGCATAACGAACCGGCATTTGCTCCCGGATAGTGATAATTTCTGTGGGCCCGCCAATATAATTGTGGTATATAAACACGGCTGCAAGGGCACTCATCAGGGATACGGTTACCAGTACAAAAACTTGCTTGATCATATCGGCTGGCTTTTTTATGAAACATTGACTATATAATGCATCCAACGCAAAAAAGGTGTGCGCAAATCTGTTAAGGACTTGTTATATCTGCACGATTCACACATAAAATTAATGAATTTTCAGCTTCAGGGTTTATTTAGCATGGCCAAAATCGGCCTCAGCTACTTAAATTGTATCTTTGCCCCTGCTGAAACGCAGTAGAGTAATGAACGAAAAAGAAGAAAGGCGGGCTCAAAAAGAAGCTATGCGAAAGCAGGTATTCGGTGATCCCGATCAATACATAGGCAATATCTGGGGATGGAAATTTTCCAAAATTTCCCTGGTGATCATTGTTGCATTCACCATGCTGGTGGCATACGGCCATTGCAGTGGCCAGGTGGATATGCGCACGGGGAAACCTTTTCAGCAAGAACAACCGGTGAACCATGATCAGTGAGCTGAAACCGAATGAGGGCAACCCATGGGCATTTGCCAAATACCATGGTGCAGGCAACGACTTTATTATGGTGGATAACCGGAGGAAAATATTCCCGATCAATAACGTCAGTTTAATTGTCGCCATGTGCCGCAGACATTCCGGTATAGGTGCTGACGGCCTGATCTGCATTGAAACTGACGAATCATCTGCCTTTTACATGCGGTATTTTAATGCGGATGGCCAAGTGGGAAGCTTTTGTGGCAACGGTGCCCGTTGTGCGGTAATGTATGCATCCCAACTGGGTATTTGGCCTCATCGGGAAATGAGCTTCCGTGCCTTTGACGGCCATCACCGGGCTTTTTTGGATCGCGAAAATAATACCGTAAAGGTCGAGATGCACATTATGGAAAGACCGAGGCCTGTGTTGAACGGCTACTTCGCGGATACGGGTTCGCCGCATTTCGTAGTAAAAGTTGATCAGCCCTCAACCGTGGATGTGATGGCTGAAGGCAAACACTACAGACATCATACCGTTTTCCAACCGGGTGGTGTTAACGTCAATTTCGTAAGTGTTGACCATAACGGTCTGCAGATCAGGACATTTGAACGGGGGGTAGAAAACGAGACCCTGGCTTGCGGAACCGGTGTGGTAGCCGCTGCATTGGTGGCCTGTGAGGCAGGCTGGTGGAAGGATGCCGCCAAAGTGCCGGTGAAGGCCATGGGGGGCATGTTGTATGTTGATGCTTCGGGTAATCACCCCTTACTTACCGGAAAAGCTGTGCGGGTTTTTGAAGGCCTGTGGGTTCCCGGCCAGGAAAGCTGAACTGTGGCTGTTTGGACGCGAGGCGTTTCTATGCATCAGGGTTTTGATTTTTCATATCTTTTTTTGGGTTCCGCGCTGCGGAACGGTATAGTTGGTCGTTACGGAAGAAGCAGTTTAAGCATTGTAGCCCATAGTTAAACCATGGGCAAAGTTTCGGGCAATCCCTTTTGACCGGGGCAATGTTTGTTTCGCGGGCATTACACAACAAAGAGTTATCCATAAAAATAATCACTGCTGCATGAATTAAACCGGCAATGTAGCCCATCGGATAAAAATGTAGCCGCGTAAAAACTCAATGGAATATAGATTGCCGAAAGGCTTGCAATTTCCGAAAAGCCGGCCAAAATTTTTTGCATTGCCTGTGTGTTATTACCTTTAAACCTGAATCCATTTAACTGCAAGTATGGAAAAACGCATTTTGCTGGACGTAAAAGACCTCTCCACCCATTTTTCGACGGACGGTGGAATTGTAAAAGCTGTTGATCATGTTGATTTTACCATTTACCGCGGCGAAACGGTTGGTATAGTGGGCGAGTCGGGCTCAGGTAAATCGGTCACTTCATTGTCGCTTATGCGTTTAATTCCCAGTCCGCCCGGCAGAATAGCATCGGGAGAGATGATGTTTTACAAAGATCCCGGCAAACCTCCGGTCAATCTCGCCTCAATTCCAGAAAATGAGATGCGCAGGATCAGAGGCAATGAGATATCCATGATTTTCCAGGAACCCATGACCTCACTCAATCCCGTTTTTACCTGCGGTAATCAGGTTACGGAAGCCATCAGATTGCACCGGAAAGTGTCGGAAAAGGAAGCTCGCCGCATGACCCTTGATTTGTTTGGGCGGGTGCAATTACCCGATCCATCGAGGATATTCTCGGCATACCCGCATCAGCTCAGCGGTGGCCAAAAGCAAAGGGTAATGATAGCCATGGCCATGTCCTGCAATCCGTCTATTCTGATTGCAGATGAACCCACCACAGCACTGGACGTCACGGTACAGAAAACGATTCTGGAACTGATGGATAATCTGCGGCATGAGTTTGATGCCTCAGTAATTTTCATTACCCATGACCTTGGCGTAATTGCTGAGATTGCCGACCGCGTTATCGTGATGTATAAAGGCAAAATTGTGGAGCAGGGCAGTGTGCTCGAAATATTCTCCAATCCTGAGCATCCCTATACCAAAGGCTTGCTTGCCTGCCGGCCACCTCTACAATTCAGAATGAAGAGATTACCGGTTGTATCTGATTTTATGGAAACAGTAACCGATGAGGATGGCGAGATTAGAATTATCGAAAAACAAGCCAGTATAGAAGAGGTGATAACTTCCGTTACCGTTAAACCGGAAGAAACCACGTCAAGGCTTGAAAATCTGATGCGGCAAAAGCCCTTGCTTTCGGTTCGCAATCTTGAAACCTGGTTTCCAACCACCACTAATTTTTTTGGCAAGGCAACAGCATGGCTTAAAGCGGTGAATGATGTGACATTTGATGTATATCCCGGCGAAACGCTGGGACTGGTAGGGGAATCGGGCTGTGGTAAAACCACCTTAGGCAGAACCATCCTGAGGCTGGTTAATGCGCAGAGCGGTGAAGTTATATTTGACGGAAAAGACATCCTCAAACTCGACATTGATCAGCTGAAGCAAATGCGGAAGGAAATGCAGATCATTTTCCAGGATCCATACAGCAGCCTTAACCCGCGTATCACCATTGGCGATGCCATAATGGAACCCATGCAGGTTCATAAAGTGCTGAACAATGACAAAATGCGCAAGGAAAAAGTGATAGAACTGCTGGAAACGGTCAGCCTGCAAGCTGACCATTTTAACCGGTATCCGCATGAGTTTAGCGGAGGACAGCGTCAGCGTATCTGTATTGCGCGGGCACTTGCTCTGGAGCCGCGCTTTATTATTTGTGATGAGTCGGTATCTGCACTGGATGTATCCGTTCAGGCTCAGGTATTGAACCTGTTAATGCAATTGAGAGAGAAGTTCGGATTCACTTACATTTTCATTTCCCATGATTTATCTGTAGTTAAGTTCATGAGCGATAGAATGATCGTAATGAATAAAGGAAAAATTGAAGAGATGGGCTCTTCTGATCAGGTATATGAAAATCCGGGAACAGAATATACTCAGCAGCTTATTTCTGCAATACCAAAAGGTTTGCTGGAAAATATAAAACTGAGGATGACCCGTTAAAATCCTGAGTGAATTGTACCCGAAAGTGCATTAGTCTATAAAGTTAATCGCAATATAAGTTAAATTTATTGTTAGAAAAAGTGGTAAAAATCTTTTAGGGTTACCCATTTAGGTCGCACGACATTTAATCATTTGAGCTGTAACAGGTTCGTGAAATACACATCGTTCCATAATATTGTGAAGAATGTTTGACCGATTGTTTCTTCTGTTAAATCTATAGAAG
>JBJHCA010000055.1:0-22073 GCA_050485785.1 Saprospiraceae bacterium
TCCCTGGCCTGATCCTTCACATCGTCAGCATCGGATGCACATTGTGTGAACATCACTGAAAAGCTGAATAATGCAGCGAGCATCAAAAATTGTCCTGTCTTTTTCATGGTGCTAATTCTGATTTATTAAATAATTCAATCGGCTCTTGTAAGTCAACGCAAAAGTAGTGAACTTTACCAACGGAAACAAAGTCTGTTACTTCGGTTCAGGTTTTTTAACATACCTTTTACAAAATTTGTTTATCCCGACAAACCGCAAATTATATCGGATAAAACTGTTTCAGGAAACCTTGTCCGATTCAGATTCGTCCCCATTAAACGTCAAATTAACAATTTTTTAACGCCAATAAACGCTTCACCACGGTGGCTTTAATTAATATCGCACCAACAATTTAATCGTCCGCATGGAAGAAAGTCAAATCAAGATCCTTATCGTTGATGACGAACACGATATTCTTGAATTTCTTGAATACAACCTGACCAGGGAAAACTTCAAAGTATTTACTGCCGATAATGGGGCCAAGGCCATGCAAACAGCATTGGCAGAAAAGCCTCATCTGATCATTCTGGATATTATGATGCCGGAAGGTGACGGTGTGGAAGTATGCCACAAGATTCGCACAATGCCTGAGTTCAAAAATACCCTGGTGGCATTTCTCACTGCACGCAATGAGGACTATTCACAAATAGCGGGTTTTGAAGCCGGCGCCGATGACTATATCACAAAGCCCATCAGGCCCCGTGTGTTTATCAGCCGGATCAAGGCACTACTTCGCAGGCATCAGATCGGAGAACAGGAAACCGGGGAATCCATTCTTGAAGTGGGGAACCTCACCATCGATCATGAAAAGTTTGAGGTGTATAAGAAAGGTGAATTGATCCAGCTTGCCAAAAAGGAGTTTGAATTATTGTCTCTTTTAGCCTCTAAACCCGGCAAGGTTTTTACCCGGGAAGAAATTTTCAGCAAAATCTGGGGTTCTGATGTTATAGTGGGTAACCGGACCATCGATGTGCACATTCGCAAATTGCGTGAAAAAATTGGTGACAACTTTATCAAGACCATCAAGGGTATCGGTTACAAGTTTGAATTTTGACATGATCATACCCTGATTTTATGCCCTGGAATCCCATCAACAGGATCAATGCCATTCTCAACGCCAAAAACCCCACGCCCAGGGAAATTGCGTTTTATTCAGCACTATTGGTTTTTGTTCTCTTTCTTGCTGCAGGGCTTATTACCATGCTGGTTTTTGGCAAACTCATGCCCTGGTGGGTGGTATTCCCGTTAGCTGCTATTGTTTTGCTGGCATCATACTACGTAATTGAAGCGGCACTGGGCCGGTATATCTATCGCAAAATCAAGCTTATATACAAAACCATACATCGGCTTAAAGTGCCCAATGAGCAGCAAAGCAGGGATGTTGACCTTACTGCTCATATCATGGACGAGGTGGAGAAGGAAGTGCGTGAATGGGCCAAGAGCTACCGACGTGAAATCGAAGAATTGAAGAGCATGGAAGCCTATCGAAGAGACTTTCTGGGAAATATATCCCACGAACTGAAAACACCTATTTTTAATATCCAGGGATACTTGCACACCCTGCTCGATGGTGGACTTGAGGACAAGAAGATCAACACGCAGTATCTCAAAAAGGCAGTGAATAATCTTGACCGGCTTCAAACTATCATTCAGGATCTGGAAGTGATCAGCCGGCTTGAAGCCGGTGAACTGCAGCTCGATTACCAGGTGTTTGATATTAAACAACTGGCCCGTGAAGTGATAGAGGATATGGAGATGAAAGCGGCCAAACGACGTATCAGTATTCGCTTTAAAGAAGGAGCCAGCCAATCGTACAAAGTGCGTGCCGACAGGGAAAATATCAGGCAGGTGTTGATCAATCTGGCCAGTAACAGCATTAAGTATGGCAGGGAAGGAGGGCTGACCCAGATCAGCTTTTATGACATGGACAAAAATATTTTGGTGGAAATAGCAGATAATGGAATTGGAATTGATGCCAGGCACCTACCGCGATTGTTTGAGCGTTTTTACAGAGTAGACAAAAGCCGCTCTAGAAGTCAGGGAGGCACGGGATTGGGGCTGGCCATCGTGAAACACATCATCGAAGCCCATAAGCAAACTGTTCATGTGCGAAGCTCTGTTGGTATGGGCTCCACTTTTGGCTTTACCCTGGAAAAAGCCAGATAACAGCGACCAAAGGTCACTTTCTGCCAAAATCAGCCGGGATTTCACCCCATACTTCAGTTTCCCATTTTATAATGGGGTTGTTCCAGGTGTTGTTCTTCAGCCAGTTTTCAGCCCTTTTGATCATTGGTAGCCATGAAGCATTTTTTGGCGTGGATTTTACTTTGGTATTGCATTTTTTCTTCTTTACCCAGCCTATGGCCGTTGCGGAATCGGTATAAATGCTGTGGCTAGATTTGTTTTCCCGTTTGAGCAGTGCCAGCGCATGGACTATGGCCAAAAATTCACCGATGTTGTTGGTACCTTCGGCAAATGGTCCCTGACGAAACAACTCAGCATTGGTTTCCAGATCAACGCCCCGGTACTCCATCAATCCGGGATTTCCACTGCAAGCTGCATCCACAGCCCAGCCGGGCAACTTAAGTTTTTGCTTCACGGAATCCGGTGGCATTAAGGCCTTCTTTGTTCCTCCTTTGCTGAATTCACCTTCAGGCCCGCCCAGGTATGCGTTTTCTGCTTCTTCGCGGCTGTTGTAAGCTTTGTACAATGCCCCGGGATAGTTTTTGGTTTGCCGTAAACATTGATCCCAAGTAAGGTATATGCCTGGCTGATGGCCATTCCAAACCACATAATACTTCTGCTTTTTTGCCATGGAGTCAGTTAATTTTCGGGAATATGTGCTGATAAATTGATGATTGCAGGGCCTTTTCTGTATTTTCGTAGTTCTTAAGCACAATATAAATACCGTGAGCAAAACCGGCAAAAAAACGGATGGCGGACCTACTACTCCGTTAATGAAGCAATATTTTTCGATCAAAAGTAAATATCCTGATGCAATTCTGCTGTTTCGGGTTGGCGATTTTTACGAAACCTTTGGTGAAGACGCCAAAACCGCAGCCCGCATTCTGGGTATAACACTCACAAGCCGCAACAACGGCGGCGATGATACTGCACTGGCCGGTTTCCCGCATCATTCTGTGGAAGTTTACATCCCAAGGCTGGTAAAGGCCGGTTTCAGGGTGGCCATTTGCGACCAGCTCGAAAAGCCTTCTCCTAACAAAAAGGTAGTCAAAAGGGGAGTTACTGAAGTGATCACTCCGGGCGTAGTGACCGGAGATTCACTCCTCAATCAGAAGCGCAATAATTACCTGGCCGCCGTTCAACCCGGCAGAGACAACACAATAGGTTTGGCCATGCTCGATATTACTACCGGTGAGTTTCTCGTGAGTGAAGGCGACATTGCCGGTGCGGATAAATTGCTTCAGAGCTTCAATCCGTCTGAAGTAATTTTTATGCGGTCATTTAAAGACCGGTTTGAGCAATTTTTCGGAAACAGATTCTATCAATACCTGCTGGATGACTGGGTTTTTCACCTGGATTTTGCCCAAGAAAAGCTTTTGGGTCATTTCAGTGTCAGCAATCTCAAAGGATTTGGTATTGATAACATGCCTGCAGCGCAGATAGCAGCCGGAGCTATCCTGTATTATGTAGCTACCACCGAGAAAACCGACCTGAGCCATATAAACCGGATTGCCCGCATGCAAAGTGATGCTTATGTATGGCTCGACAGATTTACCATCCGCAACCTGGAGTTGGTGCGCAGCCAGCATGAAGGCGGGGTTTCACTCATTGAAATCATTGACAGAACGGTCAGTGCCATGGGAGGCCGGATGCTGCATAAATGGCTGCTTCTCCCCCTGCGAAACCTGGATGAGATCAATGCCAGGCAGGAAGCGGTGACATACTTTTTTAATCATCGCGAAACTGCGGCTGCCTTTACACAATGGGTAAGCGGTATAGGTGACCTCGAAAGGCTGATTGCAAAAGTTCCGCTAGGGAAAATCAACCCCAGGGAAGTGAATCAGATCAGGGTAGCCCTGGACATCATAAAAAAAGTTAAAACAGGATTGCTGGAGACAAAACACCCGCAACTTGCAGAAATAGCCGGCAAACTTAACCTTTGCATTGCATTGCGAAACCGCATTGCTGAATCCCTGAACGATGACCCTCCGGTAAAGCTCGATAAAGGCGGTGTAATCCGTAACGGGGCTTCCACTGAGCTCGATGAATGGCGTCATCTGATAAAGAACAGCAAAACCATGCTGGTGGACTTGCAGCAAAAGGAAGCCCGGGCAACCGGTATCGATAACCTGAAAGTCGGCTTCAATAATGTATTCGGGTATTATCTGGAGGTGACCAACAAATACAAAAACAAAGGCCTGGTGCCCGACAACTGGGTTCGCAAGCAAACCCTGACCAATGCCGAAAGGTATGTGACCGATGAACTCAAGCAACTCGAAACGAAAATACTGAGTGCCGAAGACAGAATATCCATACTGGAAGAAGAGCTTTTTAGTGAACTGGTTGCAGAGCTGGGGCAGTATATCGAACCTGTTCAGCACAATGCTGACCTGATTGCACGCCTCGATTGCATGTTGTCGCTGGCTGCCGTGGCTGCGGAAAACGAATATGTGCGTCCTGAGCTCAATAACGGTCTTACCATCAAAATTACTGACGGACGCCATCCGGTGATCGAAAAACAACTTCCTCCTGAAGAAGCATACATTCCCAATTCCGTTGTACTCGATCATGAGGATTGTCAGATTTGCATGATCACCGGACCCAATATGAGTGGTAAGTCAGCAGTACTTCGGCAAACAGCCCTTATCTGCCTGCTGGCACAAATGGGAGGGTATGTTCCCGCAGCATCTGCTGAGCTGGGTTTGGTGGATAAGATCTTTACCCGGGTTGGGGCTTCCGATAACATTAGCAGCGGAGAATCCACCTTTATGGTGGAGATGAGCGAAACGGCTTCCATCATGAACAACATCTCCGATCGCAGCCTGATACTGCTGGATGAAATAGGCAGGGGAACCAGCACTTACGATGGCATTAGCATTGCCTGGAGCATAGCAGAGTTTTTACACGAAAACGGACTGGCCAGGCCTAAAACTTTATTCGCCACCCACTACCATGAGCTGAATGAACTTGCCCGCAGGTTCAGCAGAATTAAAAACTTCAATATCAGTGTAAAGCAGATAGACGGTAAAGTATTGTTTTTGCGCAAACTGGTACCCGGAGGCAGCAATCATTCATTTGGCATTTATGTGGCCCGAATGGCAGGTATGCCAGGTGTTGTTGTGGAACGTTCCGAACAAATACTCCGCGAACTGGAAGATCAGCGCGGGGAACATATCGGTGAAGGCAGTAATGGCCACCCGGCCACAGACCGCGAGCTGGCCAAAAAAGTGGCCGCGCTTAGTCACAGCCCTGTGCAGCTCAGTATTTTTGAAACCAGCGACCCCCACATTGCGCGGATCAGAGAGTTACTGCAGGAAATTGATCTGCATACGCTTACACCCATTGATTGCATGATGAAACTCAAGGAACTTCAGCAGTTGGCAGCTGCCTCCATGAAGAAATCATGATCCTTGCATTCCTCTTCCTGTCGGTTCCAACAGATGGAGAGAGGCAGACGAATGTCTCTAAATCGCGGCGAAATAGGCTTAAGTATGGGTTCTGCTTACGCGACACAAAAAGATATGTACAATCAAAACAATCAGCATTCAGCAAACACCGGTTATTGAATCTTCGGCGTTGCTAAACCAATTCATGGAGTGGTTTCAGCTTAACGGCGGTACCATAAGCCATGATCTCGGCAGCACCCTGCATCACCGGAGCGGTCATGAAGCGCACATTGACCACAGCATCTGCACCCAGAGCCATGGCTTCATCCGACATTCGGTTCACAGCCTGATCCCTGGCTTCATTCATCAGCCGGGTGTATTCGTTGATTTCGCCACCAATCACATTGCGCAGTGCAGCAAAAAAATCGCGACCCAGGTTGCGTGCCCTCACGGTATTACCCCTTACCAGCCCCAGGGTTTCAGTAATTTCGTATCCGGCTACACCGGCAGTATTGGCAATGATCATAGGAAAACAAGATTTGAATTGGGCCCCAAATTACCGCAAAATTGGCAAATGCCGGGAAAATTTTAAGTGGCCCGGGATCAGGGTTTCAACTGTTGCCGAAGGTTCAGGTACAGCCACGAAAATGCTATCTCCTTCAGAATATTTCGCGCCGGGTGATCCGCACTGATCCGTTGGTGCAATGGTCCGGTGGAACCCGCACCACCTGTGCCAAACATCGCTTCAGGCCTCAGCCGGTTTTGAATTGAAGCGTACAGTGAAGGATCTGCTCCATCTGCCGTAAATGGATAGGCAAACAGCAAATCTTGGTTGCCGGGCAGGTTTTTGACAAACTCCAAACTCTGTTCGGTTTCGGCAAGTTGTTCTGAAAACCCCAATTCACTGTAAAGCGGATGCGTCATGCTGTGCGCGCCAATGATCATGCCATTGGCCTGCATTTCAATCAGCATGTTTCGGGTCATAAAAGGCTGTTCTTCAGCCAGGTAAGCTTTTTCATCCCAATCCAGAAGCACCGCCAGCTCATTCAGTATGCCGGTATCGCTATACTTTGCATTTTGCAGCCATTTTGCCAGATTTCCTGGATGGTTGAGTACCGGAATTTTGCGTTTGTTTATTTTTTTCAGGATATCTTTTTGTTGTGCGGAAGTCCGCAATAAAAGCCTGTTAAGCAGGATGTTGGCCTTGTACCGGTAAAACAATCCACGGTTTTCGATAAACTCAGGATTGACAAAGAAAATACCGGTTAACCCATACTTTTTAAGCAATGGATAAGCATAGTGGTAGCATCCGCTCAAACCGTCATCAAAGGTGATGATAAAACCCGGATCCTCCATTGAGTTTGAATGGGTAAGGTGATGTATGTCAGCCGCAAAGGCAAACCGGGTCAACAATTGCAGGTCCAGCTCAAATTGTTGGGGTGTTTTCACCGGATAAGCGCCTATGGTGTATTCGGGTGGCTCAGGAGCAATGGTGTGGTACATCAGCACACTGACCTTTCCGGGTGGTACTCTGTTCATCAACCATTTGCCGCGATTCAGCAGAAATGGATAAAAAACAAGCCTTGCCCAATCTTTGATCTTCATCATAGGTTCCCGATTCTATTAGCCGGGTAAAGCATAAAATACCCGGTAATTATGAACTGCTCACGGCCTGCCGAATGGAATTGTAATCCAGGTAATAAATGGCTTTCACCACAAAGGTATTGTGTTGGGGGCCTGAAGCTAACTGGCCAAATTCCCTGAAATAAGTCATCGGTACCCTATTATTGCTGGAGAACATGTTGTTTTTCCATACGAATATTAGGTCACTGCCCGGTGCAAAACGCCAGGTATAGATCAGGTCTAAGGTAAAGATATGAAATACAATGTCGTGCAGGCTCTTCTCGCCATCACTTCTTCTGCCGCTGTAAACTGTAGATGCCAGTTTGCCATTGGGCTGCAAGGTGTAAAAGGAGTCATAATCCACATTGGAATAAAAATGCCGGAGATTGACAACTGCATTCATTCGGTGCGTAAAAATGTACTGTAGTCGCAAATTGTTTTCGACAACCAGTCTGTTGCGCCGGCCAAAAACAATAGCATCAGATTCCAGTTGTTCGAAACCCTGCGAATCCGGATTTTTGGCCACAAACCCTTCGTCGTGGAAGAACCGGAGATAGCGGAATGATGGAAAAGCCGAGAACCGGTCAGACAACCTGAAACGGGGTTCCAGTAAAATCTCAAAAATGTTTCGGGAACTTCCCGGGAACATTGTTCCGGAAAGCCTGATGTCAATGGCCACCGGATTCCGGTAATCAGAAGAATAATAAAAACTGCCGTAAGTGCGTGGCCGCTGAAGGTAAAACACATCGAACCGGCCGGTACGCGGTTCAAAAAAATCTTTGACGTCTATGGGAGAATGTTGGACGGTGAGGTAAATAAAGTCCCATGATTTGAAAAACATCATGGTATTCCATTCCAGCCGGAGGCCGGTAATATCTGCGGCACTGTGCAACCGGGTATAGTGCAGGTTCAGATGGCTGTTCATCCGGTTAAAAATGCTGAAGGGTTCGTACCGGTAATATCCGCCACCTCCTATCCAACGTCTTTCATTGGAGAGCGTAAGCAGTCCCAGGTCATTGGGGTCAAAGTGTGTACTGATCTGCCTGTACGAAGCCGACCCTCTCCACCTGCCGCTTATTCGCCCGGCCTCCAGGTGAAATTGGTGTCCCCGGCTGCGTTCATCATTAATTGCTGTGTTGCGGACCATGCTGTAATGCCCTGAGCCCCTCAGACTGTATATCTGACCGGCAGAATTGAGCCTGAAGTCAGCACCGGCAACATTGGAACCCGGGGTTTTTTGGCCACGATAAACATGGGTGTTCATCAGGGCAATTGTGGATTGGTGTCCAAAGCTTTGCTCAACTACCAGCATGTTGTAATTGGTGGCGGGAACAGCCGGAATTTCACGCCGGACACCGGATTCATCTTCTGCTGTGGCCATAATTCCGGCGGTGACGGCATTGATTAAACCAATTCCCGTTCCGCCACCTGTTTTTCCCGACAGTTTGGTGGCATTGATCAGTTGAGGCAGTACAGGATTGTAAACAATGCTTTCACCGGGTTCGAGTTGCTCGCTGAGGTTAAATCTGTAACGGGGAGAACCACCAATTCTGCGACTGTAGAAAATGGAACCACGGTTAAAAATTTCCATGCCTTCGGTAAAGAACTGACGGTTCTCATCAAACTCATGTTCGAAAGGCGTAAGGTTGAGAAAATCGCGATCGGAGATGGTTTGGCTGAAATCGGGGATCAAGGTTACATCTAGTGTAAATGCTTGACCGATGCCTAGTTTCAGGTCCATACCACCACTCAGGCTCCAGGGATGATGATCGGTAAATTGGTTAAATTCCTTACCGAGTGCGGCAAAAGGGAAAAGGGACAACCTGAGCGGAGGACGGATATTACTGATACCTTTTAGTGTTCCCGTTTGCATAAGCAAACCGGCGCGGTTGGGGTCTACGGGATGCCACCAGCTCTGCTGCCGTATCCGGCGGATATTCCGGCCAAAGTTTATCTGCCATTCCTGCATTTCACCGCGTGGAAACCTGAGAGCAGCCCATGGAATGCGCAATTCCACCGACCAGCCTTCATCGTCAATCTGCACTGCACTTTCCCAAACTGCATTCCAGGAAGCATCGCGGCTGTCATTGTAAATGCGGGCATCGCGCTGTACGCCTGATGCCGTTACCACAAAGGAGTAACCATAAACGCCATCTGCATAAGGGTCGATGATCACTTCAAAATAATCAGCATTGCCAATGGTGTTTCTTTCACTCAATTCCCTCAGAATCCCCTCCGGGTCATCATCATACAGCCTGGCTGCGATGTAAAGTGCCTGATCATTGTATCTCACCATTATACCGGTAGGGAATAGAGCGGGCTCACCCGGATGTGGCTCTTCCTGAACAAATATCTTCCCGGGCTCAGGAGGTGAAGACCAGTCGACATCGTTAAAATTGCCGTCAATGGTTATGCTTTGATGGGCTCTGTGCGCCCATATCACATATCCGGTATCCGGCAGACTTTCTGTAAAAGCAAGCAGAGCAAAAAGTTGACAATACAAAACACCAAAATGATGACGCATGAAAGAGTCCGTCGATGATTTGCCGGAAGTAGGCAAATGTAATGAGCTCCTGAAACAAATTGAGGTTTAGCGCAGTACAAAGTCTGCAGATTTTTCACAAACCTCATACAGAGGCTGTATCAACTGTGCATGGGTATATGGGTGAGTGGCACCGAAAGTATGATCTCCATCCGGTATGATGAGCAGTGAAGAACTACGGCACCATGAATGTAATTGTTTGGCGGATTCGGCAGATACAGCCTGATCTGCTGAACCATGAACAAACAGGCAGGGTATACTGACCGATTGCAGCGCTTTTTGAATGTTCAATCTCTCTTTGTAATGCAAAAAGTCGGTATAAAGAGTGTAGTTTAGCGGCATTTCCTGCAGTGTACGGGCATTGAAAACGTAGATGACACCCCGCTTTTTCCACTGGTCGAGAAATCTGGGTTCATGGAAGTATTCTGAATAGTCAAGCCTGCTAACGGAAGCCCAGGTGATCAGTTGGTTCACTCTTTCGTCTTCTGCCGCTTTGATAATACAAACCCCACCACCCCGGCTGTGGCCGATAAGGGTGATCCGGTGAAATTCGGTTTCTGCTTCGGGTAACTCATCAGGCATGCTGTACACCCAGTTGATCACATCGTTCAGATCGGTGAGCTCCTTGCTGTAAGTATTGCGGCCAAAAGCCTCCAGGTCATCAAAAGTGTCGGGATGATCAGGTGTGACACCATTGTGGGAAAAGTTGAATTTGATAAAAACCATTCCCCGCCGCGCGAAATGATCCGCCACTATACTCCATGGTCCCCAGTCTTTAAACCCTTTAAATCCATGGGCGAAGATAACCACCGGTTTGCGCCGTCCCGTAGCCTTAAAGCATACATCCAGGGTAATGGCGCGGCCGGCCGTGCCGGGAATGATAATATGATTGTAATGAACCATAATAGCTATTACATTGGATTGATATTCAGCACAATTTTACCGAATTGAACCGATGTATCCATTATTTCATAGGCTTTTTTGCCTTGTTCCAGACTAAAAACCGAATCCACAACGGGTCTGATGGCATGTTTGTCTACAAAGCTGAGCATTTTTGCAAATTCATCAGGGCTGCCCATGGTACTGCCTGAAATGCTGAGTTGCTTCCAAAAGATTTGCTGTGGGCTGAGTTGATCGATGTTACCCGCTGTTCCGCCATAAGTTACTATGCGGCCACCCGGTTTGCATAACCCGGGGAAAAACTGAAACTGGCTTCCGCCGGCACTGTCTATTACCAGATCAAACAATCCGGCTTCGGACCTGAGTTGTTTCTGCCAGTTTTGTTCTTTGTACACAACTCCGCCGGCAGCTCCAAGGTCTATTGCTCTTGCAATTTTTCCGCTGCTTCCCGAGGAGACCCAAACGGTGGCACCGGCAGCGAGAGCAAACTGCATTGCCATAAGGGCAACCCCGCCGCCAATACCTGAAATCAGGACGTTTTGTCCCTGGTTTAGTTGCCCACGTGTAAACAATGCCCGGTATGCCGTGAGGCCGGCCAGGGGCAGCGCAGCAGCTTCTTCATGTGTCAGGTGTTGAGGGCAGGGATATAGGTGATGATCGGGAACCTGCACCCATTCGGCAAAAGTGCCATTGCGCGGCATTCCAAGAATATGGTAATCGGCACTTTGGTGGCTTTGGCTGTTTCCCCAGTTGAATCCGGGCTGGATCAATACCCGTTGGTTATTGACTATGCCGCAACCGCAAGAGCCGGGAATTACCGGCAAGCGAATGCCTGCATATTTGCCGCGGGAAATGTACAAATCACGCCGGTTGAGCGAAGCGGCGATGAGTTGTACCATGGTCTCGCCGGGGACAGGCTCAGGAAGGGGAACCGTGGTGTATTCGGGATAACTGTGAAGAGAAGTGAGGTAAAGTGCCTGCATAAGCTGTTCGATAGATGATTATAGGAGGTTAACAAAGTTGCCCGGTGTTCGGGTTTAGCTCCAATTGCTAAACCGGAAGACCATGTGGCGATACCTTATAGAACGGGTACCGGGTTGCTTTCAGGGAAAAGAATAACAAAATGACATATAAAAAAACTACCTGCCATCATTGTTCAGCTACCTCTCTTGTATCAATACGTTCAAGCATAAAGACCAAAGCCATTCCGAAGACCATAAATCCTATAGTTATGAAAGTATTGGGATTTCCATCAAAATTCCAGGGCATTACGTTGTATTCTCTGATGAGGCGGGCATCGATGAGAGTGGCCAGTACAGCATCGGTAATAGTGTTTCCCTGCTCGTCGAGCCAGATAGCCGGATTGCGCCATGGCCAGATTTTGTTGAGCGAACCGAAAATAAAACCCGTGAGAAGAGCCAAAAGCTGGCACCGGTAATGTTTAAAAAGCCAGGACAGGATGTGAGCCAGGGTAAACAGGCCGGTAAGGCAGCCCATGAAAAAAATGAAACTGATCTGTATACTTTCCGTGCTTCCTTTGATGGCTTCTTTTACGTGGGGCACTATAATGGTATACATTCCCAGTAAAAGCAGAATAAAACTTCCACTGATACCGGGCATGATGAGTGCTGAAACGGCTATTGCACCGGAAAAGAAAATGGTGACCGGATTAACGGAACCTTCGGCAGGTGCCAGCATGGTAATTCCCAAAGCTACAAGAGCACCGAATGCCAGTAAAATAGCCTCGGTTATGGTCCAGTTACTGATTTGACGGGCCACATAGACAGAAGAAGCAAAGATGAGGCCGAAAAAAAAGCCCCACAACACAACGGGATAGTTTTCCAATAGCCATGTTATGCCAAAGACGCCAATGATGAGGCCAACGATCATGCCTGTCATCAGGAAAAACACAAAGACTCCGTCAATTTTTTTCCAAAAGCCTTTTAGTCCTTCCTTGCGCAAGGTGGTAAAGAGTGAAGGTCGGATGCTGTTGATCACTGCCAGCAATCGTTCGTAAATACCGGTGATGAAGGCAATGGTACCACCGGATACCCCCGGAACTACTTCGGCCATACCCATAGCCATTCCTTTCAGGGCGATCCACAAGTTTTTCATAAGTGTTCAATCGGATTTGAATGGCAAAGCTAATGGATATTTGATGCTTTTCCACAAAGCGGGGAACGGCATTTGGGCAATAAAGGATAAAGCACTTTGCCGTAAAAAAAGAGGCCCGATAACTAAAGGTTATCGGGCCTGCTGTACATTGGTTGATGGAACCAAGATTCGACTAAAAGTAGCCGCTAGGTTACATTTTATATTCCATTTCTCATCCGGTACCCAACCAATTCCGGGGATGTACAAGGGAATTACCGGGTGGTTGATGCCCGGCAGGGAAAGTTAGGTCAGGCATCACCGTTTTCTTTATTGCATTGGTTTTGGTCAGTAAAGAATAATAAACGGTAAACACCCGGGGTACATCCCTGTTGCTGTAGTTCTTGCTCGTTGAATTTGTGCTGATATTGCCTGAAAACCCCTGGGAACCAAAGGCAGGATTGAAGTTGAAAAGCTTTGAAGAAAAGGCTTTCATGGCAATAGGTTTACTTTCTCGTGTGTAAAGGGACATGCAAGGTAAAGCGAAAAATTGATTTTCCAAATATTTTATGAAAATTTTTTTAAAAAATTTATCGAGTGCGTTTTTCTGCAGTACGTTGGTTTAGTGTGGATTATAGGAGTAGTAAGCATGTCCCGAAAAAACTTCAGCTGACATAATGAGCAGTGAAAGTAAATATTGGTGTACACTGCTGCAGTAAAAATCTGCTTATCAGCAGTGATTGCAATGAAAGGTTAGCAGTTGTAGTAATTCTATCATGCTGAGCGGCTGGGGTATTCAAGCGGGGTAATGATTAAACACCTGCCCCGGCTGACCAGGACAGGTGTTTCCTAGAAGAAATCTGTTTTTAAAGCTGGTGCCAATGTTTGACCAGACGCATCATAAATGTAATCTAAAGGAACAACAAAAATTACTGACTTTTAATGCTGCACAATAAACGGGATTATGCTGGCACCCTGAGCGGATTCAGCCTTCAGTAAATAAAAGCCATTACTAAGCTTTCCGGTTTCCACAAAAACAGTTCCCGGTATAATGGTTTGTTCATGGACTAATCTGCCGGTTACGTCAAAAATTCTAACCTGAGCATGGTTAACTGAATTAACCCTTAAATAGCCGGAGACCGGGTTGGGTGAAAGCGATATCCACTCCCGGTGATCATTGCCGGGATCGGATACAGAAACGGTAGTCACTTCGTAACAATCTGAAATGGCCGAGCAATCACCAAAGCTGAGTATAACCGCGTAGTTTCCGTTTTGGGAAGCGGTGAATATATGATCGGTCTCATTGACGATGGGTTCAAAGCCATTATCGCAATCTACCCACTGGTAATTGACAAAACCTTGTACGGCAATCAGTACTTCATTATCCTGATCCACATCGATGTCGAAAGTGATAACGGATAAATTTAACGTAACCAATGAATCACAACCCTGAGCCGAGGTAAAAACTTCTATGTAGGTACCGCTTTCCGTCAGGGTTTGTGACCCGAAAACGTATTCATCGCCGCTGCATATTTCTGCATTTGCTTCTTGATCATAAGATTGAAACAAAGTTATGGTGACTTCTGAAACAACAGGGCAATCCGGTCCGGGTGTGGTGTACAACACGGTATACGTACCCGGTGTGCTCTCTGCCGGATCAATGACACCGGTAGTCGTATTGAGCTGTAATCCGGCAGGTATGGCTTCAAATTCACCGCCAGGTGTGCCTGTTATTACCGGTGTTTGCGGGCTTTCGTTCTGGCAGAGAGCAGTAGCCGGATAATTAAAGCCGGCATCGTCCATGGGTAATACAGTGATGGTTATTTCCTCACATCCACCGGGCGGCGCACAGGGGTTTTCTCCCCTCACAAAGTAGGTTATCGTAGCGGAAGGACTGACCTCAAATAATCCCGTAGAATTGGAAGCTGCCGGGGTTAGGCCGCATCCGTCTGTATACAGGTGCCAGGCTGTGGCATCGTTCAGTGACCCTGAAATGGTGATGGTGGTGGATTCGCCTGCACATAAAACAACGGACCCTGCTGATACGGAAGTAATTTCCGGTTCTTCCTGTAGACTGGTGTAACTGAGCGTCAGTTCCACAATTGAATCGCATCCCTGGCTGCTGATAAAAGTTTCCACATAAATACCTTCTTCTGTGTATTGATTGCTTCCGAAAGTAAATGTATCTCCTACACAGAAAAAGGCTTCTACTTGAACAGAATATGACGGAAGAATTTGGATCATCTCACTGGATGAACCTTCACAGATTATTCCCGGCGTGGTATAAGTGACGGTATAACTTCCTGGTAAACTGGAAGCCGGATCGATTAGACCGGTTACTGCATTCAGGTCGAGACCGGCAGGGGAGACCGAAAAGACTCCTCCTGATACTCCCGAAATAGACGGCAGCACAGCAGATTCATTCTGACAGTATGCCGTTTGCAGATAATTGAATGTGGCATCATCGGGTTCATTAACAACAATGGTAATCTGGGCACAATCACCCGGGCTTGTACAACCACCTTCACCGCGAACGTAATACGTGGAAGTGACTACCGGACTAACAGAAAAGATACCCGTTGAATTACTGCTTATCAGGTTGCCTCCACAACTGCCTTCATACAAAAACCAGTCAGTGGCATCATTCAAATTACCGGTAGCTACAACAGATGTATTATCGCCGAGGCAAATTGACATACTTCCAGCTGAAAGTGTTGGTATGTCCGGTTCAATACAGGGAACGGTATAGGTGATACTCAGCAAGGGTTGCATTCCAGGACCGGTATTTTCGCGGCTTCCGAATCGCTTTGCCGTAGGGAAGGTGGATTCATCGCCAATTAATATCCAACCGTGGTTAGTGGTTGAGTCTGCCAGCCAATCTTCAACATCATCAATCATTCCTGTAGACGTCCATGAGTATGAGCCCGTACCACCTACAATGGTGGATGCAGAGGCAGAGCTGACAAAATCTCCTCCTGCATTTGTCCAGAAAGCGGAGGAGAAAAAAGTATGGATCCATGTGGCATCACCGGTGGCTGCCAAAGCGCCGCCTCCACCGGGTATGCCGGCATCAGAAGTGCCTTCACCCCATGCAGCAGTTACTTTATGCAGCGTTACGGGCGTATTTCCGGCAATGGTCATATCCATATTCATGGATAGGGAAACTTCTGTAATGGTTGCATCTGCAGGGACAGATCCGCTCAAACTGAAGCGAATGACTGCTCTGCGGATCATTTCCTGGTTGGTAACTCCCACAAACAGGCCGGGGCCGGCTCCATTGGATAATGAACCGTTTGCATCTTCAAAGAGGGTGTTATCTGCGGCAGCGCTCAATATCACTGTGGTTTGTGCTTGAATAGGTGTATAAACACACACCAGCCACAAACTTAAAACAAGGGGTAGAAATGCATTTTTCATAAACTGTATTTTTAATGATAGGTAATCTTTGCGATCCATCCGGGTCCTTTATGAAGTGAGTTCGTCCGGCATCCAGGGTGGCGCTTCATTCCATGCCAATTGTGATGCGCTTTAGTGGTTAACGGATTGGTATAAAGTAGCCGGTCCCCACAGGATTGCCCTCAACTGACCAGAGTCCGGAATCAGGTTCAGACTACTGACTATTCAGCTTTTGCAACATTGCACTGCAAGTACTTCAAATTTGCAGATTCAAAACTTTTGAGGTCAATAGTTTTTTGACAGACAGGAAAAAAAGCATTGTGAATAAGCACAGGTTCTTACTCAGGTAGATGTATATTTTATTGGATTAAGGCCCGGGGAAGGGAAAATCAGTTTTTCGAATACTGCACGGACTGTATCGGAATCTATATAAAAAACGCCTGCTTTAAATGAATAAAGCAGGCGTTTTATCTTTTATACCGCAACAGGCTGATTACCCTATGAAACGCATTGAAACGCCCATAAGCTTCTTGTACCAATAAACAGCCGGTAATGCTACCAACATCGCCACCGGGACGCCAATGAAATCTGCCGCCTGAGCGATGTTAAAAAATGCTATCAATGAAAGTACCGATAAAGCTATAATACCCAGTATGAGTAGCAAGTTTTTATCCTGCAAACCACCACGGAGACCTTGAAGCCACAATGCAGGTATCACGTTCAAAACATTCGTAGGTCTAAACATTAGGGTGAACCAAATTCCCTGAAGCATCAGCAGTGCAAGAATAATTAATCCCCATTCGCTCATGGTCGGAATAGGAATAAATAATTCAAAAGCTCCCATATCAACATTTCCATCTCGAATTCTGCTGACACCATCTAAATCTGTAGTTAGAAAAGTAGGAACTAAATCGTTATTACCGGAGTTAACTGCCGGTGAGCCCATGTCAACCCTATAATTTCCGGCAGCTGCATTGAGGAAAAGCGGATCTTGATTGAATATTACACCTGCATTGCAATTAACAGTTCCTCCCGAATTGATAATCCCCGCATCTATACATGCGGCTACCTGTAACAAGCTGAAATTAAAGTCTGTAACAGAAGCAGCGCCACTTTGAACCAACAAACTGGCGCCGGTAGTGCCGGTATTATCCCATATTATGGTGTTACTTACAATCAGATTTGAGCTGCTTCCACTGTTAAAATAGTTAGCAAATGCCCCACCTTGACCGGATGTCGTATTGTCAGCAACCGTACTATTCAACAATGTTGTTTCAGCATTTCCACCATTTACTTCCTGAAGCGCTGCTCCTCCGTTACCACTGGTGGTTGAATTATTATAAACTAGCAGGTTAATCAAATTAAGTTCAGCCAACGCACCGTCTGCATCTGAAATATTAGCGAATCCACCACCACCTTGCCCTGTGGCGGTATTCCCGAACACAAGTCCCTTAATATAAGTTACCAGTGAACTTGAATTTGGCGCAGAAGCTTCATTATATAAGCCGGCACCAATGGGGGCGGAATTATTGCTTATGGTAACATTCTCTAGAGTGAGTGTATTGTTTGAGTTGCCAAAACTTGCAACTCCCCCGCCTCCATTTTCAGCCTCATTAAATTGTATAACTAGATTGCGTAAAATCAACTGGCTTGTTGAGCCTACACCTGTTGAAGATACAAATATGCCCCCACCATAGCCATTGCAAGTGCCACTGCTTTCTGCATTACCACCTTGAAGTACAAATCCCTCCAGAATTGTTTCAGCCTCTAAGTTAGTTCCTGACACTATATGACAAATCGTCCCATTGCCATCCAAAATCGTTAGAAAATTATTCGGATTACGGTCTTCAAATGCTGGCGAAGCATTTACAGATTCCGGTGGAAATCCGCCGAAAACATTTACATCAGAGATTAATTGAAGTGTTTGATTTATGGTATATAAACCACTTCTTACCCAAATTTCATGTACATCTTCTTCACATAATGCAGCAGCCTCAAATGCAACTTCAATAGAGTTGTAGGCATTCTCCCAAGATGAGCCATCATTATTGCCGGTCGCATCAGGATCTACATAAAGCACAAAATCTGTTGGGTTGCAATCTATAGCAATCGATGATACCAATACACGGTCAAAATAAATTCTACCGGATATAGTACCCGGAGTCAGATTAAATGTAGTAACAGGGGGAGTATATGATGTGAGTGCTCCGGCATTAGTGCCCGAAATGGCTCCGGTATAATTTTCTTCAGCTAGATAAATTTTTCCATCGGGCCCTATATCTATTGAAGTAAATTGTGCAAGTTGACCGCGACTTGCACCAAAAGTAGGAGTAACAATATCTGGTCTTGCAGGAGACAGATTATTGGTAAAGTAAACAGATATAGGTTGGGTTCCTGCATTGGAAACCTGCCTTGTTACAAACAATTTATCTTCAAATATCGCCAAATCATTTGAGCCATTTAAGGTTATACTTTGAATAATTGAACTACCATCTGCAGACACTTTACGGACTAAATTCCCGCCGGCAACAAAAATTACTCCATTCGAATCTACTGCAAGTCCAGTAATATTATTTATCAAGGGATTTGGCCAACTTGCATCTTGTACAAATGGAAAATTTGTGACATCATATCTAATTATGGTGCTTCCATTAGATGCATATAAATAATGAGTCCCATCGTTATTCCAATAAGCTAAAGCAGATAAATTTGCAAAACTTACAGACGACAATATACCGCTTAATTCACTGGAGAGTGCAACAATTTGATTTGCCGGTGAGGTACCTGAGCTTAGTCCAACATATAGGTATCCCCTATCATCTGTTTCCATATCTCGAGGTGAATTTCCTGATGGCGTCCAGCCCAAAAAAGTTCCTGTTAAGCCACCGTCATATACCGGCTGCCCACCAACCTGACCAAACCCTCCTGTACCACCCGGCATGCCATTCCCAAAAATAACATGGTCTGTGCCGGGAACAGCTAAAACATCAGCAGAAACTTTACGAATGGCATTTGTACCAACATTTGGGCTTTGAATAAACCCCGTAAACACAGCACTTCCATCTTTGCTGACAGCCATACTTCGGATTGTTCTGGATTGGGCAACCTGATTGCGTTCACCAAAATAATCCGACTGAACCTCCCAGGTATAAACCTGTCCATTCGCTTCAATTTGAAGCATTGCTATTGCTAAACCTGCAAGAACCAGATACTTACCTCCAACCTTGAAATAATCGTAGACGCAATAGTAATAATGACAAAAGCAATCATTAATTTTCATATTCCCATTTTTAGTAGTTTCACTATATAAAAACTCTTAACCACTCTGTTATTGAGTTCAACAAACTAAGATTCCTTAAGCTAAATAAAAGGCAACCTAAAATTGGAATACTGCAAAAGCCTGTATAGTTAAGTATTTTTAAAATGCTTTTACAAAAATATAAAAAACTTTCTTATAGTGTCATGTTAAGTTAACCTTAAAAATTGGATGTATGTATTCTATTTGTTTTCCCGGGGATAATTTCAGGAGCAAAAAAAACGCCTGCCTCAGATAGCTGAAGCAGGCGTTTTAAGAAAAATGTCTATCAATATTTAGACTTTTGCCAATTGGCCGAAAGCCCGAAATTTCTTGTACCAGTAAACTGACGGTAAGATCGTGAGTGCCAGTACAGGAATACCTATAAGATCAGCCGGCTGGGCAATGCCCAATATGGCCATCAACAAGAAAGCCATTACTGCTATTCCTGTTATGGGATATAACACTTTGTTGTCCTGTAAACCGGCGATTAAGCCCTGTACCCAAAGAGAAGGAATCTGCCTGAGTGCATTGGCGGGTTTGAATACCAGCGTGAGCCATATGCCTTGCAACATAAGCAGCGCCAGGATGATGAGGCCCCATTCGCTGAGGGTGGGGATAGCAGCTATGTTTTCAAATGCTCCCATGTCTACAATGCCTTCCAAAATTCTGGGGCCGCCGGCAAGATCAACACTTACACCGGTAGCTGTTATAGTGGCATTATCACCGGTATTTATGGCCGGAGAGGTAAGAATCAGGCTGTAATCTCCGGCACCGGGGTTTCTAAATTGGGGATTATCGTTGAAAATGTTGCTGGCATCACATGTTACAATAGCACTTGCGTTGCTTATTGCAGCGTCATTACAATCTGCTGATTGTACCAGGCTGTACTCAAATGTATTGGTAGCTCCACCGCCAATTGTTCTCAACATAGGGCCGTCCGGTGCGGTGTTACCCCAAACGATAGAGTTGGCTGCCTCGAGGTTAGCTGATGAATTAGCCCCCTGGCTTTGGTTGTAAAAAGCGCCACCTGAAGTAGTAGCTGCATTTTCGGCAACCGTGCAGTTTATAAGTTCTGCATTAGTTACACTTGTACTACCCTGTGATAATTGAGCTACTGCACCACCCGAACTGGCTTCATTGTTGTAAAGCAAATTGTTGACCATGTAAAGGTTAGCTTCCGAGCCGATGCCTTGTGTATTATTAAATACAGCACCTCCAAATTCATCTGCTTCATTATTATTAAAGCGGCAATTGATAAGATTCAGATTCGCAACTGCATCGTCATTTTCAGCTTCGTTGGCAATAGCACCTCCACTACTTCCACTAACACCACCACTAAAGGTTGTATTTTCAATAGTCAGGGTAGTTACAGAGTTACCGGCATTATAAATATGGCCACCCATACCTTCCGCTTCATTATTGACAAAAGCGCAATTTCTAATAGTTACCATATTTGATCCTTCCGCCCCAAAAGAACCCATTGCAATGGCACCTCCATGATTAAGAAAAGCGCATTCTCCACTGGCATATCCGTCAATAAATCGAATATTTTGTATGAGTAGGTTGTTCCCATTTTCAATTTCGAGTATTCTGCTGCTTCCATTGCCTGAAAGAACTGTTCCTCCGCCCGGTGCACCGCTTAAGTTTGTTGTCAAAACATAAGCCAAGCAATTCCCCTGAACCATAGGAACATAAAATGTGTCCGCAGATAGTACAATTTCAATTACATCTCCGGCAGCACAACTATTGGCAAGGTCAATTGCAACCTCCAGACTGGTCGGATCACCGGGTGAAAGCCCGCTGCCTGAGCCGTTTGGACTTACATAAAGTGTAGTGCCCGGCAACGGACAGCAATCCTGTGTTTGTTCGGTTACAGTTACCGAATTAGAGGCTGTACAACTTGCCGCATTGGTCACCGTTACAAAGTACTGGCCGAAGTTCACTTGCTGGGCATTGGGTATGCTGGGGTTTTGCTGGTTGCTTGTAAAGTTGTCCGGTCCTTCCCAACTGTAACTAACACCACCGGTTGCCGTGAGATTGATGGTTTGCCCTTCGCATACCGGGCTGTTGCTGCCGGCATTGGCAATAGGATTAGTGTTCACCGTGATAGTGAAAGTACAAGAATCAGTGCACCCTGTTTGAGGGTCAGTATAGATGTAGGTAATTAAGTTTGCACCGGTATTGGCCTGATCTGGATCAAAACTGGTGCCACTTACCACTCCGGGTCCGCTGTACGTTCCACCTGAAGGATCGCCGCCGGTAAGCGTAAAGGCTGCATCGTTGGCACAAACGGCAAAGTCCTGCGGGCAATCAACCTGCGGGTTTTGATTGAGCGTAACAATTTCGTATGTTTCTGTTGCCGTGCAACTGTTTTCATCGGTTGCCGTCACCGTGTAAAAGCCGGCGGTGAGGTTTTCGATGAGATCCCCTGATTCCTGATTACTCCAGGCAAACGTTATTGTTCCGGTTCCACCGGTGGCAGAAATTTCAATAGAACCATCTGCCGCATCCGGACAAGTTTCGTCGCTCAGATCATCCAATAATATCGTGATCGCAGAAGGTTGACCGAGTATGATCTGATGGGTGGCAGTACAACCATTTGCATCCGTTACTG
>JBJHCA010000056.1:0-21942 GCA_050485785.1 Saprospiraceae bacterium
GTCTGGAGCTGTAGTAGTGATCAAGGTGATTGAAGGCAGCTCCGCAGAAGCTATCGGACTTGAGGAAAGGGACATTATTTATGAATGCAACGGCAGAGTTATTACCGCCATTGCCGATTTATCGGCAGTAGCCGCTGACATGAATAGCGGAGACGAGCTGGAAGTAAAAATAATCAGGAAAGGGGTAAGAAAGATACTTCGTGGAAAAGTATTGGCACGCCCCTATGAAGCTGCCGTCAACGGAGAGGTAGTTTATGGTGAGTTGCCCTATTTGGATGGCTACATACGCACCATTACCAATAAACCCGAGGGTAACGGACCCTTCCCTGTAGTGTTCTATCTGCAGGGTTATACCTGTTCCAGTATCGACAATTTGCAGCCTGCTTCATCGGTCAAACAGCTCATTGAGGGACTGGTATCCCGGGGATACGCAGTATTCAGAATGGAAAAACCGGGTGTGGGTGACAGCTATAACCTTCCCGATTGCAGGCAGATAGATTATGAAACAGAGTTGAACGCTTTTAAAGCCGGGCTGTCCCATTTAAAGACAATTCCCTTTATCGACACTGAGGGCATTTTTCTATTCGGTCATTCACTGGGAGGAATAGCTGCACCGCTTATGACAACCGATATCCGGCCCAGGGGAATAGTGGTTTATGGAACCGTTTTGAAGCCCTGGGCTGAATACATGCTCGACATTTATAGGGAACAGCGCTTGCTATGGGGCATGGATTATATGCGAATAGAACATGATGCAAGAATTATGTTTCCGCTTTTGAGCGACTATCTGGTGCACAAAAAATCGCCGCTTGACCTTGCTGCAACAAACCCTGAATATGCCGGTTTGCTTGCAAGTTCTCTGGGCATGACAAATGAAGGTCATATCCTGGGCAGGCACTATACTTTCTGGCAACAACTGCAGGATAAGGAACTGCCAAGAGCCTGGAAAAACGCCGGCACGCATACCTTCGCAATTTACGGTGAAGCAGACATAGCAGCAATTAACTACCGCGGGCATAAATTGATTGCGGACATTGTAAACACTTACCATCCCGGCAAAGGAAGGTTTTTACTGCTTCCCAAAACCGACCACGGCCTGCTGCTCACCGGAACCATGAATGAAAACCTGCAACTCAGTACGGAAGAGCGGTTTAAAAAGCCTTTTAATCATCACTTAGTGGAGATCATTGATCAGTGGATGCAGGAAGTGATGGAGATTTGAAATTCTGCATTATACACCACGAAGCGATTGACCCTTTTATCGTGAGAAACAGTACTGATTAATACGGTTTGTAAAAACTTTTCTTCGTTTTTTTACAGTCACAAAATCCATACCCTCCCCTTCCATGGAAACCTCCTTCTCAAAATACCTCAGCAATACCATACACATCAAACCGGAGCATCTGCCTATACTTACCGAAAAGGTTGCAAGAAAACAACTGGGGAAAAGCGAAATCCTCTTGACGGAAGGACAAGTGTGTAAAAACATCTATTTTGTGGAAACGGGATTGCTCAGGCTTTACTCACTGGATCAAAACGGGAAAGAGCACATAATTCAGTTTGCGCCGGAAAACTGGTGGATCAGCGAAAGAGGAAGTCTGTATTTTGGAACGCCTTCCGGATTTTTTATCGATGCTTTGGAAAAGACAGGCGTCGTGGTGCTCAATCAGGAGTTTACCGACATGGCTTCCGACATCAGTCATGAATTCAGGACTTACAATGAATACCTGTTGCAAAACCACATCAGGCAACTGCAGAACAGGATCAATATGCTGATAGCTACCGATGCCGAAACCAGATATCTGGACTTTATTCACCTGTATCCTGATCTGACCCTGAGAATTCCCCAATGGATGATTGCATCCTATCTTGGCATTACACCCGAGAGCCTCAGCAGAGTGCGAAAAGGTTTGGCCGGCAAACAGTAACAATCCTCTCTTCTTAACATACATCAATGGTCAATGCACGCACCCGGCGTACCTTTGTGTCATTCATTCATCACAAAATTCGAGTCCATGAGAAACATAGAAGTCATCGTTCCTCCCCGGGAACCTCATTTTGTCGGCGACGGATTCAGGGTACATAACTTTATCCCGGGAGGCTACCGCCTTGACATGCAAAGAATGGATCCCTTCATCATGCTGGACTACAACTCCAGATTTTATTTTCCGCCTACTGATAAGCCCCGTGGTGTTGGCGTGCATCCACATCGCGGATTTGAAACAGTGACCATAGCCTACAAAGGCAAAGTAGCTCACCATGACAGTAGCGGCGGAGGCGGCGTAATCGGCGAAGGGGATGTCCAGTGGATGACCGCTGCTTCAGGAGTATTGCACAAAGAGTATCACGAAGAAAGCTTCAGTAAGCAAGGCGGCGACTTTCAAATGGTGCAGTTATGGGTAAACCTGCCCGCAAAACACAAAATGTCACAACCAAAGTATCAAAGCATTGCCAATGAGCAAATGGCTGTTTATGAACTGCCGGACAATGCCGGAGTGGTTGAAATCATCGCCGGAGAACACGGGGGCATGCCAGGCCCTGCCAGCACCTTTACTCCGGTGGCATTGATGAATGCCAAACTGGAAAAAGAAGGTCAGGCTCATTTCAGCTTTCCAGCTCATCACAATACGGCTATCCTGGTGATTGAAGGCAGTATTCAGGTGAATGGTGAACAACATGTACCTGTCAACCACTTTGTGCTTTTTGAGAATAATGACACCGATTTCACCATCAGGGCCGAAGAACAATCTGTAGTTCTGGTGCTCAGCGGAGAACCTCTCAGGGAACCCATTGCCGCCCACGGGCCGTTTGTAATGAACACCCGTCAAGAGATCATTCAGGCTATCGATGACTTTAACAAGGGCAAATTCGGCTATTTAGAGGACTAAGTAAAAACAAAAAGCTATGTCAAACATCAGCCTCATCATTGATGAAAGAGCGGCCAGCATTGGCAATTTTATGGTCGGTCGTCTGCTACCTTTCAGGCAGAAACGCTCTGTTGGGCCATTTGTGTTTATTGACCACATGGGACCCGTGGCCATGAATGAACGCGAAAATATGGATGTGCTGCCCCATCCGCACATCGGGCTATCAACCCTCACTTTCCTGTTTGAAGGTGCCATCATGCACCGCGACAGTATTGGCAGCGAGATGGAAATTCTGCCGGGTGCGGTTAACTGGATGACTGCAGGCCGGGGTGTGGTTCACTCCGAGCGGACGCCTGACCGTCTGAGGAAGTCTGTCAAAACCCTGCATGGCTTGCAGATTTGGGTTGCGCTGCCCTTGCATCTTGAGGAAACTGAGCCCTCCTTTACCCATATTCCTGCCCGGGAAATCCCATCACGGGAAGAGGATGGCATTCAGTTCAAACTGATTGCAGGAGAAGCATTGGGCATGAAATCGCCCGTGCCGGTACACAGCCCGCTGTATTTTATTGAAATCAAATGCCGTAATGCAGGTACCGTCAGCATAGGTGACCGGCTTTTCGGGGAAAGTGGACTCTACATTCTTGAAGGCGCAGTGTTAAGCGAAGGCAACCGCTATGAACCCAAACAGATTCTGATTGCCAAAGACTCCAGGCTGTGCGAATTTCAAATGGAAGCCAACTCCACGGTGTATATCTTTGGTGGTGAACCCTTTCCTGAAGAGCGTTTCATCGACTGGAACTTTGTTTCATCCGGTAAGGAAAGGCTGAAGCAAGCACGCGAGGACTGGATCGGACGCAGATTTCCGGAAGTGCCCGGCGAAAGCGAGTTTGTGCCCTATCCGCGATAACTGAGCTGAAAAGGATATGTAAGTGGCGAAACCCAGATTTACCGGATAAACCTGTATACCTTGCGATGTTGTTCCCATTCGGCCACCAGCAGGTATATGCCGGCCGGCAATAAATCTACGGCCAGATCTTCCGGCCGGTCTCCGGTCCACACATGCTTTCCGGTAACACTGTACACGGTATATAGTGCATTTTGTGGCCGGGGATCCAAAAACAATCGACCCTGCACGGGATTGGGATACAGTTGCGGAAAAGACTTCGTTGAGCCCTGATCTACAGACGTAGGCGGACACATAATCAGGTTCAGATAAGTCCAGATTGAATCATTCAGGGTAAAGTCCGGACCGGGAAGCTGTGGTTCTTCCCCCATACGGATCATAACCAGCCCTTCAGAGGGCACAACATTCAGTATTTGGCCGTTCAGACCCAGGGCTGAAAACATATCATCAGGAGCCTGGAGAAATAGCTTCCCGGGGAATACTGCCTGAGTGCCCGGCAGCATAAAACTGTTTTGTCCGTTAAGCCACCACAGATATCCATAGGATTCATTCATGGTATTGGATGGCGTGATCATCTGAGTATAAAAACCCGGATTGGCCATTACAGGAGTTCCATTCCAGTTTCCACCCGCCTGCATGAGCAATCCAAAACGCGCCATACTTCGCGGTGTACTCCAGAAAGTGCGGTTGTACCCCACCTGCACAAAAAGCCCGTCCATTCCGGTGGGTGATTTTATAGCATTATTTACCAGGGTATTGATGCTTTGCCCTGTTGCTGCCTCCAGCACATAACTCAGTAAAGTGTAGGGAGCATTGTGATAAGCCCACCGCGTACCGGGCACAGCCAAACAATGAAGACATTCACTATCGGTGCAATGGGAATTCGCCAGTCCTTCATTCAGACCACTTGTCATACTTAACTGATGGTAAATTGTAATGGCGGATTCATCCGACTCATTACACGATGTCCACCCCGGCCCAAGGTAGTCAGATACTGACTCGGATAAATCCAACAATTCAGCCTGTTGAGCCAATCCCGTAGCAAAGGCCGTCAGTACCTTTCCTGCTGATGCCCAGTACCAGTTATTTTGTGCCGAAAAGTTATTAAAATATTCTTCTACCACTATGCGGCCATCCTTCAGTATGATAAATGCTTTGGTGTTTCCAGCCTCAAGAAAAGCAAGTAAAGGAGGTATAAATTCTTCACACCATCCCAATTCTTGCGGTAAAATGGTCTCCCAGGTATTGTTTCCGGACGGTGGAAAATATAAATCTTGTGCACACACACCGGATGCATTCCAAATCAACGCAGTTGAAAGAATCAACCTGAGTATGATATTCATCTGTATTGGCTGTTGATTTAAAATTAAAATAGTTATTTCTCTCGCAGGATTTTTCCGGCTAGTCACCATGTAATGAACAAAATCAGAATACAGGACAAAGTTAACAATACAAGGAATTAATAACCATTATTGAGTCGTTTCAATGAGTTACAAAGTATAGCGGATTGGTTTACAAAACCTAAATGGTTACAGTAGATGGATCGAATACCACCGGAGCTGGGCAAGAAAGTTTGCCTGGATTGTCGGGGGTTCTAAAAACTACCCAATCAGTTATAAAAAGATTGTCGCGATAATGAGTATGGTTTTTTCCAAGACCAATTCCTAACGGTTCTGCGGTCAGGTAGGCAAGTGATTCCCTTGCCTAAACAAGAACTTCATGGTTTACATTGATATGGATGTTGTCGTTCATTTTTCAGTCAATTCAGTTGCTGTTTCAAACTTCAATTTAGGCAGTCCCTCCACAATCTTCACCGTCTGCACACTTACATTGATTACACTTAACAGCAAATCCAAAATATAGCGCGGGTTTCCGGCTTCCTCCGCCCAATTGTTGGGGTCGTTTTTGATACCGCTTTTCTTGTCGATTTTAACCTGGTAGCGCTCCATGATCCAATCTATGGCAGAATTTCCGTTAACCACATATTCATAGGCCTTGGCAATGTGTATGGTTGTGAAGGGCTGGCATAATACAAACACCTTTTATTTTTTCCTTTCCATTCTTAGTCCTCTTTCTTGTAAAAACTCATAAACATCAATGCACCTAACTCCATTTTTATGAGCTACTGCCGGAATTCGATTTGGTTTTAACTTGTTTTCATCAGTAATTAAAACATAATTGTGAACCTTGCAATATCCAATTAGATAGGGGTCAGCCTCTTCTTTGCCTTCTGCTTGTTTATTAGGTTTTAGAAAACCTGTATTATATTCTTCATTAATAATTGGTCTGGCTGCATTGAAACTTACTGGGTCTGTTTCGACTACTAACCGTTTTCTCCACTTCTTCACCCAATCTTTAAGAAATACCTCCTTACCCCTATATTCATTAATTTCTTGTTCAACAAAATCAATTACCAAAAACTTTCGCTGGACTATCAAGTCCTCAATTTCTTCCCAAATAGCTGTAAACACAGGGTTCTCCCTTCTAAATGTCAAGTCCAAACGCATCAATGCACTCGTATCAATTACATAAACCGTATTCCCTTCACTGAATAAATCCATCATTAAGCGTTGAGAAGTTGTCTTGTTTTCGGAATGTAGGACAACTTAACGCCTAAAAAATCAGACAAGTCCTTTAAGTTAATGCGGTTTTGGTCAAAGGCTTTAAAAGCCAAGTTTATGTATGTTCTACCTTTTTCCTGAACCGCTTCTTTAGCTAAATTTCTGCCTTCGGGATTCTTAGATTTACCAAATTGTGGTTTATTCCATTTTTCATGTTTCTCCCTATAAAAGGCTTCTGTTGTTAAACCATTTTCCAGAAGACTTCTTAAAATGGCAAGTGGTCCAACATGAAAATGATTTGCTAAATCAACCAAATCCTTTTTAGCCCAAATTTTCTGACCTTGTTTTTGATATTCTTGCAAAATTCTCATTTGCAGAAGTTCAGTTGTTGGCACCAAAACTTCAGCAGCAAACGCATTACACCATTTTTCTAATTCCCATGCCGGGTTTAAGGATAAATCAGCTATCGCTCCTTCGTTTAAAAGTACGTGACCCAATTCATGAAAAAGTGTAAATAATTTTGAATGAGGTGGTTCTTCTCCTCTTTTGATTCCTATGATGGGAATGATATCGTCAACAATTGCAAAGCCTCTTACAAAATCTTGTGTTAGGCTTAATTGAAAGACAGCAATCCCCAAAGATTCAATTCTTTCAATGTAAGATTCTAATGCAATTCTAATATCGTCAATTTCCCTGATTTCATTCAAATGGAGTAGCTGACGGATTTTGTCTGCAATTTCTTGTGGGTTGTCCTGTATGGAAGCAGATAAATTGAATTTAGGAAAAGGCATACCCATTTCTTCACGCAGTTCAACAAATGACTGAGCCAATGCTCTTGCCTTACGGACTGCCATAATGGTTTTTTCATGGAAGTGTCCAAGATCTTTTGAATCTATGGTTCGTCTATCCTTTGGAAGTGGTTTCTCTTTTGGTGGCTTATTCAATAAAAGCGTTGCAATGGTACGTTTGTAAGTTTTAGAAAATGCCTTCAATTCCTTCAAAGTAGGCTGCTTTTCACCTGTCTCCAATTGAATCAATCGCTTTGGAGAAATATCTGTACTTTCAGAAGCCTTTACCCGATTCAGAGCAAGCGATTCCCTTGCCCAAACAAGGACTTCATGATTTACATTGATATGGATGTTGTCGTTCATTTTTCAGTCAATTCAGTTGCTGTTTCAAATTCCAATTTCGGCAATCCTTCCACAATCTCCACCGTCTGCACGCTTACATTAATTACACTTAACAGCAAATCCAAAATGTAGCGCGGGTTTCCGACTTCCTCCGCCCAATTGTTGGGGTCGTTTTTGATACCGCTTTTCTTGTCGATTTTAACCTGGTAGCGCTCCATGATCCAATCTATGGCAGATTTTCCGTTAACCACATATTCATACGCCTTGGCAGGAATGTTGGAAACCACAATCTTGCTGTTATAAATAATGGTGTCCGTTTGCCCTTTTTTGGGGTAACGCATTTTTTCTACGGTAAAGAAACCGCTGCTTTCTCCCGTTACCTGCACACCCGCATAAGGCGGCACACTTTCGTAATGGATATGCAATTCAGCCAATGCCCGACCTGCTTTGCTGAACTTCCAAAAATCCCGAACATCTTCAACCAAGGGAATGCGGGGCAACATTTTCTTTAAATCATTGGCAAAGGCGGTGCGGTAATCGGGGCTGTGCAAAATACCATACACATAGTAGAAAATATCTTCCTTTCCTACGTTTTTGCCATAGACCTTTTTGGCTCTTTCTAAAATGAAATCTGAAACTCCATCTCTTCGGATGTATTCACTATCTCCTGCTGCATCAAAAAGGCTGGGGCTGTTTTTTTGGCGTTCTTCGTAATAGTAGAGTGGAAATGCTTGTGAGTTAAATACTGTCTGGAAATCTGGCACGTGCTCAGTAATAATCACGGAAAACCCTTTATTGGAACCTGTGTTACTTAACGTGATTAATCTATTGCTTGATTTTGGTTTGAATAAATTTGAAATTCTTGACTTCTCTTCAATTAATGCTTCATCAAAATATAGGTTTTGTTTGCAAAAGGGTCTGTAAAAACCCGTAGTAAGCTTTGATTCAGAAAAACTTAATCTTGTCTTTCTATCTAAATATTTACGCAATCCCCTTGACCAACTTATGAAGTCAGGGTTATTCACATTTTTCGAGCTTGAATCGATTCCTTTTTCAACACATGAATTATAAAAATCAATTGTTTTGCGGATGCTTTTTGATAGTTCGCCTTTTGAGAAATTATAAACCCATGCATCTCTACTTGTTACTATTCCATTTGAATAAACTGGATTAAAATATTCCTTTCCTTCACTGTTTTTCTTTTCGCCCATAGGAATGAAGGTATCAAACACATCATTCCGTTGGTTGAGCCAATCGCCTTCGGCATTGGGTTCAAGGGTTTTCCAAGACATTGCAGGATTTGCCACGGTTTGGAATTTCGCAATCTTGGCTAACTTTTCTTCACGGCTTAGGTAATCGCCAATGTCATGGTAATAGATGGAGGCTTTTTCCTTACCCCCCGCCCTCTCCTTCAGAGAGGGAGCCTTTGGTTTTTTCACCAATAGCGTGATGGCAATCGGAGTACGTGAGCCCGAACCAAAAATTTTACCGCCTTCTTTTCTACTTAATTCCCCACTGGTGCGTTGGTTGCCCCGAAGATTAAAAACCCAAATGCTCGAAAATTCTTTTTCCAATGATTTTCGGAAACCGTCCGTACTGTTCCCATCTAACCAGGCTCCATTGCTCACGAAGGCAATGATGCCGCCATGCTGGGGGTCTAAACGGTCGGTACTCCATCGAAAGGCTTTGATGTAAGCATCATACAAAGATTTGTTCAGTCCTGCGGAAGATAGCTTTGCGTAGGTTTTGGCAATGTCGCTATCTAATTTCTCGTATTTCTGATTTTGAGCATTGTCATTGGCAGATTTCTGACCGATTGAGTAGGGCGGATTTCCCATAATTACCCGCAAAGGGGCTTTCTTTTGTCTGGCTACTCTTGCCGAGTTTTGCGGAAACATTTCAGAGAATAGTTTTTGGCTTTCGTCTGTTTCGCCTAATTGGAACGTGTCGGTGAGGACGATGCCTTCGAAGGGGGTGTACTCCTCACCCCCCGGCCCCCTCTCCTTTGTGGAGAGGGGGGGAATTGCTTCGATTGCAATTTTCTTTAATACTTGTGAGGTTTTTCTCAAGACTTCTTCATTGGTAAAGCGAATTATCCTTATACCATATTGACTGATTACTTCTGTTCTCAGTTTATCATATTCTTGTTGGTCTTGGGTGGAATGATAACCTCCATCTATTTCAACCCCAAGCTTTGCTTGAGCACAATAGAAATCGAGAATGAAATTTACTTTTAAAGGGTGCTGTCTCCTGAACTTAAGGTTGGCAAGTTGCCTGTTTCTTAAAAGTTGCCAAAGTAATTCCTCTGCCTCGGTTTGATTCTTGCGCAATTCCCGAGCATATTCTAACAGCATGGTCGGAAGATTATGTTCTACAGTGGGCATACTCCCCTCTCCATTTTGGAGAGAGGTTGGGGGTGAGGAAGAAACCACCAAATCATGATAAGCATTTTCAATATTTACGGCAGCGATGTAATACGCCAAAAGCACAATTTCGTTGGCATGCAATTCGTGACGGTATTTCCGTTCTAAATCGTCTTGCTTAATCAATCCACTTTGTAACAGTTGTGTCATGAAAGTTCCCGTACCTGTGAAAGGATCGAGTACATGGATGTTTTCATCTGAAATGCTGCGGTTAAATTCTTTCTTTAAAACATCATCTACTGAGTGGATAATGAAGTCCACCACTTCTAAAGGCGTATAAACAATACCCAACTGCTCCACCATTTTCGGAAAAGCAGCTTTGAAGAAGTTGTCGTACAGTCGGATGATGATTTCTTGCTTGCCTTTGGCATTGTCAATACCCGAAACATTTCGTTTTACGAAAGCATAAAACTTTTGAAGTGATTCCGATTCTTCTACCAAAGTTTGCGGTTCCAATTCATCCAACATGCGTTGCATGGAAACCGAAACAGCATTGTGTTTTACGAAAGAATACCCTTCAAACAAGGCTTCAAAAATAGGTTGGGTAATGATGTGTTGCGCCAACATTTCAACCGCCTGTGCTACAGAAATACTTGGGTTGATGTTTTTCTGTAATCCGGTCAGAAAATTGTCAAACGCCTTGCGTTGTTCGGTTTTGGTTTCAATCAGATACCTGATGCGCTCAATTTGCCGTTCGGCAATAATGGCTACATCTTTGGCCCATTGTTCCCAATACCTGCGGTCACCAACCTTAAGCACCATGCGCGCAAACACCACATTTTGCAGTTGCTCAAACTGCAATGCCATTTGTCGCCCAATGTCTTTGCTGGCTTCAAAAGGTACTTCATTTTCATTCCAGGCTTGTGGATTACCATATTCATCAAAGGAATATTCCGGGCGACCCACCAAAATATTGTTGGGCCTTTTGCGATTCAGTTCAATTTTATTTACGGTAGCATTGAAGCGGTCGTCATGTGCACGCAAGGCGTTGAGCACCGTCCAAACTACTTTGTAGCGTTCGTTATCGTCAAGGGCTTTTTCTGCTTCAACATCAGAAGGAACAACCACGGGAATAATGATGTAACCAAAATTTTTGCCCGGCGATTTACGCATCACACGCCCAACAGATTGAACCACATCAACCTGCGAGTTTCGGGCAGAAAGAAAAAGCACGGAATCCAAAGAAGGAACGTCCACGCCTTCACTCAAACAGCGAACATTGGTCAGAATTCTACATTCATTGTCGGTGGTTTCTGCTTTCAACCAACCCAACAAATCATCACGATGCGGGGCGGACATGGTTCCGTCAATATGCTTCGAGGCCACCGAAACCATGTGTTCTTTTTTCTCTACGGGCAAAGAATCCAAATAGGCTTCTGTTGCCGTGTTGTAAGTGGCGGTGATTTTTTTTGAAACGGCAATGCTCTGACAAAAGGCAACCCCCCTGCGCATTGGGTCGGGGTCACTTTCTTTGGTTACGCCTTGGTCGCCCAAAAACTGTTTGGATAATGCGTTAATTGTGCCAATAATTTTAGACGCATCATCTGTATTGATTTCTGTTTCCTTATCGGCAATCATGCGTTGTACGGCAGGGGGAACATCTTTGTCGTTCAGGGTAAGAATCAACACTTTGTAATCGGTGAGCAAATCCCGTTCAACCGCTTCACCAAAACCAATGCGGTAAATTTCTTCGCCATACAAAGCCAAATCATCCATTGAACACAAAACAGCTTCCGATTGAGCAGCTTTACTTTTTATGTCGTCACTGTAAAGTCGGGGCGTTGCTGTCATGTACAGCCTTTTCTTCGCTTTGATGAACTCAGGGTCATGCACTTTGGTAAATGCAGATTCATCTTCGTCAGCAAGCGTTACACCTGTAGTTCGGTGGGCTTCATCACAAATGATTAAGTCAAACTCTTTAAAGCCATTTTTGAGCAATACTTTCTGTGCTCTTGATATTACTTCAATGGATTGATAGGTCGAAAAAACGACCGTCATTCCGGGCAGTCCTTTATCTTTTATCTGTTGAAACTGATGCAGAATATTATCGGTGTTGGTAGAAGCGGGCAAAGCCAAATCCACTACGCTGAACGTGTCAGTGTCTTCGTTTTTGGTTTTCTTCTTTGAAATTTCAGGGTCAGAACAAATGCAGATTGCGTTGATGGGTTCGTTGGCATCCGTACTCCATTCACGCAGGGTTTGTCCCAAAAGGGCGATACTTGGTACAAGGAATAAAATCAAACCTTTTCCATCGGTTTCATTTTCGGCAATGCGCAAAGCGGTGAATGTTTTACCCGTTCCGCAAGCCATGATGAGTTTACCACGGTCAGCCGCTTTAAAATGGTCATGTGTTTTGGTAAGTGCTTCGGTTTGATGGTTGCGAAGTGTTTTCTTTGGAGTTCGTGATTCTTCACCGTGGATGCCTTGCTCTAATTTATCCCAATCTACGGGAGCTTCTATCAGGTCAAAAAGATTGATTCTTGTAACAGGTGGATTTTGGTTGCGAATGGCTTCCGTTGCATTTGGCCCCCATTTGTTGGTTGTCGAAATCCAAAGTCTGTGAGCAAACTTCGTTGATTGAAGATTTTCATTAAGGAAACTTCTACCCGAGGTTGTGATGAAACTGTCAACAGCAGGTTTGTCAATGGTGGAATCTTCCTGAAAGCATTTGCATTGAATAGCCCAATAGTCGCCTTCATGTGTCAGTGCAACTAAGTCAATACCTGTGTCGCCACCACCTAAGTCTAATTTCCCCGGGAATTCATTCCAAAGCCAAACATGCTTAAACAGGAAAGCATATTTTGGGTCGGTCAGTAAATAAGTTTGCATCAACCTTTCAAAGCGGTTGCCTTTATCACGCTCCGAAAAGGCTATTTTTCTATATTTATCTAGTATCTTTTGAAAACTCATTTGCTTGTTTTGTCATTTTTTATTTCAACCAACAACTCTTTTACTTCCACCTCTAAGATTTTTGCAATCGCATAAAGTACCTCCAATCTAGGCTGATGCCTGTTCTGCACATAGCCGTTCACCATGTTGTAGCTCTTTCCCAGTTTCTCTGCCAACCAGGTCTGTTTTATGCCTTTTTTTTTCAAGTACTTCCTTTATTCGGTTCATGTAGAGATAAGTTTAGGAAGCCAAGATAGTCCAAAACTTCCTTTTATCTCATTCTTCAATATGCTATTCGTTCGTTTCCTTGATGGCCTGTCCGTGCGCTGGCAATAAAATGGCTCATTTGCGGGTCGATTCTTTGGATGTGCCCCAACAAAGAGATATGAAAGAAGACAAGGTAGAAGTCAGCCTTCAAACCCCTGATAGTTAACCAGGAAATTCGTATCAAAATTCGCCTTTTGCCGGGAGATACACTTCTATTGTTTTTAATCCTGGCAGATAAGAACTTATGTCCTCTACTTCTCCATTTTAAACTATTGAGGTGTTTTCATGAAAAGACTATACATTTGACCAAATTGAGTTTAATATTATGCATTGGGTCATTTACAGAGCAGGTTAAGAGGTTTTTAAATTTTACAATGGCTGGGAAGTGTTACCTTTCAAAAGCGAGCAACTGTTAGCCCAATTCCAAAACTCAACAGTCGAAAAAATCAATGACATTCCTGAATTTGAATTGCCCAAAGATGGCAGTGAAAGAGAGAGAATTGTCAAAGTTCGAGTTAACCAATCTTTTTTTAGAAGTACTGTGTTAGCTGCCTACAATACTACTTGCTGTATTACGGGAATTATGCAATCTGAGCTTTTGATTGCAGGTCATATTCGACCTTGGGGAGTTGACGAGAAAAACAGGTTGAATCCTCGTAATGGACTTGCGATAAATGCTTTGCACGACAAGGCATTTGAGTCAGGACTCATAACCATTACCCCAGATTACAAAGTAAAAGTATCATCATTGTTGCTCAGAACAAAATTACCTCCAAATTTTGATTTTTTTAAGAAGTTTCACAATCTTGAAATCAAGCTACCTTCACGATTTTTACCTGACCCGACATTCTTAGAATACCACAATCAAGAACGATTTAAAGAGTAAAAGTATGAATGAGAAACTCTTAGAAACTATTGCAGATATCTCCTATTGTGCCGGGCAGCGTGGCTTTTTTTCCGGTGATTCAAGAGCCGACGTTTCAGCGTTCATTTGGTGGGCTATTGAGTTTGAAAATCTTTACAAAAACACAAACTGGGATCAAGAAGATAATGCACAAGCAGTCGAAGCCTATGCAATGGATAAACTATTATGTGCAGCTTCTTAAAACGGTGTATCATTGGCAAATTGAGCATATTGACTAAAAATCGCCATATAAGAATTGCCCTTTAATTTTAATGGTTTTTCAGAAAGGTAATTAACCAAAACCGGGAAATAATCCCTCCCATTCGCCCCTCCCCTTCCCCGTTCGTCCCATATACATTCCCGCATACCACAAACCGTGCAGCTGGCCACTACAGCCTTGTGTAAGGTGCTGAGGTGCCCCACCTTTGGTGCATCAATAAAAATTCACATACCATGGAAGCACTGTACATTTTGGCATTGGCAGTTCACATTATTTCGGGATTTGGGGCACTGGTAAGTGGGCTGGTGGCCATCCTTTCCCGCAAAGGCCAAAAAACACACGGTGCATGGGGAAGATACTTCTTCCTCAGCATGGTGGCCGTTTGCGGTTCTGCCGTATTGATTACGTTTATTAAGAGTAACACCTTTCTGTTTCACATCGGCGTATTTTCCTTTTTTATGGTATTCAGTGGTTACCGCGCTATAAAAAACAAATGCCTCAAGCCTCATGTCGTGGATTGGATGGTGGTAGTTATAGGTCTGTTCAACGGGCTGGCTATGGTCTGGTCTGCGAAACTTGTACTGATGATTTTTGGGATGATTGGCAGCTACCTGGCTCTTGCGGATGTAAGACTCTATTACCGGGTACTCAACCACAAAGAGGTATCCAAAACACAATGGCTGGTGCGGCATATTGGCATGATGCTGGGTACCTACATAGCGGCATCCACAGCTTTTATAGTTGTTAACATTACTGTGCCGCAATATCCCTGGCTTCCCTGGCTGGTTCCCACATTTATTGGTACGCCCCTCATCGTGTACTGGACAATACGGCACACACAGGTGCTGGCAACCATAGCTACGGTGATCGCCGTTTTCTCCATGGCAGAGGCTCAGCCCTACATTGAGGAAGGTCAGACCCGGCATCGGTTTGCACAACTCAATATCGGCGCTGAGCAGAGAGTGTTTATGGGTTCACAAGCCACATCACACGCCATTCAACCTAAACCTTCTGCTCTACCAAAGCAGCCTCCTTCAGTACCCGCTTAAAAATATACACCAATCCAAACAAGGCCACAAACACCATCAAGGCCGGAAAAATTCTCCATGCGCCGTCCAGCGTTGGCTCGCGAACCAGAAACCAGATTTCCCGCGCATTCATGCCCGCCCAGAAAAACAACAAAGTGCGTGGCAACATGCCGGCCATGCTTCCGGTTATGTAATGGAACCAACGTATGGGCAGGCTGGCCAGAAACACATTCATCATAGCAAAGGGCATTACCGGCGACAGACGCATATAGGCCGTCATCATCCATTCGTGCTTCTTCAGTGCATGAAGGTATGGACGGTATGCAGGAAGCCGCTCAAATGGCGGTATACCCTTAAAATGCAGAATAACACGACCCACCCAAAGACCCAGTGCCGCCGCCAGTGGATAAGAAATGAAAACCGGTATCAGGCCGTACCAGCCCAGAAAATAGCCGCACAGAATTGCGATCACCGTGCTGGGTGTTAGTGCCAGGCCAATCAGCAGAACAGAAAAAAATGAAGTGATCAGAATGACCTTGAACATAGGTAATTCAAACAGCCAGGCATTGTTCTGCAGCCAGATGAGCACGGCTGAGAAAAAAAACAGCGGTAGCAGCGCAGTGACCAGCATCACCGTCATCAGCCGCCTGTTGTCAATGGCCAGCTGCACAGCTGTACTGCTCCTGAAATATTGCCAAAGTCGTGTAAAAAGGTTACTATTCAAGGTAAAATGTTTTCCGGAGCAAGACTAACTACAACAAAATAGTTCGCACCATCCCCGGTTCGGGAGGTAAAAATAACAATCCTTTTCACCACGCCACATCTAGCATTTTACCACTTTGAGGGAATCCGTTAAAAACCCTGAAAAATGTTAAAATAATTGGAACAAAAGCAGAGTTCTAAGCGTACCTATTGTATAACCTAACCAAATTATTTAACAACATGGCAAATTCAAAAGGATCCTTATTGGCATTTATTTCAGGTATTGCTGCCGGCACGGCATTGGGTTTATTTCTGGCATCTGAAAAAGGCATAGAAACCCGTAAGAAGGTTTCTAAGCAAATGAAAGAAATGGAGAAGGAATTTGGCACTAAGCTCAAGGCCGGCTTCGAAGACCTCACTACCCGTTTAAACGGAGTGATTGACGAAGCCAAGGTAAAAGTGGAAGAAGCCAAAACCAAGGCCAGAGAAGTCAAAAACAATGCTGTAAAGCAAGTTAAGGAAAATTGATTCCAACCTGAATGTTAGCACCGGGCTGTTAAGTATGCCGGTTTTGATGCGTGAATCGGAAAATATTGTAACTTCATCGCTGAATTGCAAAGTCCTTGATAAGCACCAAGTCCGCAGCTTAACAGCTTTTTTTTGGTATGGAAGACAAAACTCTCAAAGAGCAAATACAGCAAGCCAGAGATGAGCTGAAAGTATACCTCGAAGCACAATTGGCATTATGGAAACTGGAAGGGGCTAATGCAGTGGCCAAGCTCCTCACCATCATGATCAGTGCGCTGATTATTGGTGGTTTTGCTCTGCTGGTGCTGCTGTTTCTCTCCGTAATGATCGTAATGCTACTGGCTAAGCTGGTGGACTCGGTCATCATTTCCCTACTTATTATCACGGTGTTCAATGCCTTACTGGGCTTGTTTTTTTACAGCCGCCGACGCACCATGATACGGCAGCCCATGCTGAGAAAAGTGATTAAAGCCCTTTTCCCAGAACCCGGCGAAGAGGATAAGTAAACATCTATTTCGGTACTTTCCTGACTATCACGCAATATGAACATAGACTACAAGGAAATAAGAAATATCAAAAACATGCGCGATTATGATATTGTGTGTCATAAGCTGCGCCTCACCCAGAGCTACAGCCTCAAACGCCTGAATGACGAGCAAAAGCAACTGCTATCAAGCCTCGAACCCTCCAAAATAATTGCTCAGGGATTAAAAAAAGTACCCTTCTTCAACCGCTGGGCCGACGGAGACAACAGCGGCGAACCGGCTCAGGGTTTTATGCGCTATGTTATGCTGATCATAGATGTTTCCTCGGCTATTTTTAAATTTTACAGGTAGAAAACAACTTGAAATAGAAGCAGATTTAATTGAAGTGGTGCCTAAGCTCTGAGTGAGGTTGAACCCACTTAATGTAAAACCATGTTTCGCGGTGTGAGTAACTTCTCATTATGCTGCACATCCACAAATACATTTCCGGCGATCATTGCACGAAAGACACAATCGAATTGTTCAACCATTGCCAGAAAAGCCTTTGACCTGTTTGATTGAAAATTTCCGCTTATATAATATGCTGAACTTTGATCTGTTTCAGCAACAAAATGATAGTGCATGTCGCCCGAAGGGCGAAAACAAAATGGTATGTATCCTTAAGTTTTCCTAAACATTAAACCTAAAGTGCATCACATCGCCGTCTTGCACAACATATTCCTTGCCTTCCACCTGCATTTTGCCGGCTTCCTTTACAGACTGTTCTGAGCCGTATTGCTTAAACACTTCAAACTTGATCACCTCGGCGCGGATAAATCCCTTCTCAAAGTCGGAATGAATAACGCCGGCAGCTCCGGGTGCTTTAGTACCGCGTTTTATAGTCCATGCACGCACCTCCTTTTCACCGGCGGTAAAGTAGGTAATCAGGTTGAGCAGCCGATAGCATGACTTTATCAGTTTATGCACCCCGGGTTCTTCCAGACCCAAATCGCGCAAAAATTCCATGCGCTCTTCGTAACTTTCCAGATCTGAAATATCGGCCTCTATGGCAGCACTGATCAGAATCACTTCGGCATTTTCAGGGGCTACATGCTCCATAAACCGCTTGGTATGCTCATTGCCATCCGTTACCGAAGCTTCATCCACATTGCACACGTACAGCACGGGCTTGGAGGTCAGCAACAGCCAGGTGCGGATAATAGCCAGTTCCTGCTCATCCGTAGTAAAGGCGCGGGCATTATTGCCGTCTTCCAGAAAATCGTAAAGCCTTTTGGCCAGGTCAAGTTGTCTGAGTACTTCCTTATCGTTGGCTTTAGCTTGTTTCTGCAGCTTTTGAATTCGCTTGTCCATGGAATCGATGTCCTTTAGCTGCAATTCGGTGTCAATGATGTCTTTGTCGCGTACCGGATCTACTGAACCATCTACATGAATGACGTTGCCGTCTTCGAAGCAACGCACCACATGTGCTATGGCATCCACCTCGCGGATGTTGGCCAGAAACTGGTTGCCCAGCCCTTCCCCTTTGCTGGCACCTTTCACCAGGCCGGCAATGTCCACAATTTCAATGGTGGTGGGCTGCACCTTCTGTGGCTGTACAAGATCTGTCAGCACATTCAGCCTTTCATCAGGTACGGTAATGGTGCCTACATTGGGCTCTATGGTGCAAAAAGGGAAATTGGCCGACTGTGCCCTGGCCGATGACAGGGAATTGAACAGGGTGGATTTTCCTACATTGGGCAATCCTACTATGCCACAGGCTAAACTCATAATGGTATGCTGTTTTTTAAGCGCGCAAAGATAGCTTTTGTATGCGGGGTATTTCAATAATTTTTGTTACAGTCATTTTATAAAAATACCTGCCGTCCATTTCATTTCTGTTTGTAACTTTCGCAAATCAAACCTTAAAGAAGAGAACTATGAAAGCATTTTGGATCACCGGTATATTTTTGGTTTTACATAGCTTTTTGTGGGAGCTTTCAGCTCAGCAAAGCCGGCATCTCGGTGCCTGTGGTTTTGCCGACCATCACCTGGGGCTAGAGATCTGTGAAGTACTTCAACACAATATGTTCACCAGCAATGCAGCAGCTGAACGGGCTATTGATCGGATTCTGGAACCCATTGGCCTGCCCAGAAACTTTGTTATTCTTTCTTGTAGCGGAATTCAAAATGCTGTTGCTCTCACCGGCCCTGATGGGCTTCGATACATCATTTACGATCAGGAATTTATGGCATCCATGGATAAAGCTGCGCCTAACTGGGCTGCTTTAAGTATTCTGGCTCATGAGGTAGGCCACCATTTGTGCGGCCACACCTTGCGCATGTCAGACAACCTGGTTCATCAACGGTCACAGGAGCTCGAAGCCGATGAATTTTCCGGCTTTGTGATGGCCAAGCTGGGTGCCACTTTGGCTCAGGCCCAGGCCGCTATTAGCACTGTTGCCCGCGACGGCGATGATACCTACTCTACCCATCCAGCGCTGAATAAAAGGTTGGCTGCCATCGAAAAAGGTTATCAGCGAGGTGCACGCAATGCTCAATTAACCCATGTTCATACCGGTCCCAGTGCCGAACAATATTTTAACGACGCTTACCATCATTCACTTAAAGGCAACTATCGCGGAGCTTTGGATGCCTATACCCGTGCCATCGAAATGAACCGGCATTTCTTTCTGGCATTCTACAATCGGGGCCTTATTTACTATGAACTTAAAGATTACAACCGGGCTGAAGCAGACTTTAAAGAAGTTATCCGTTTACAGCCCGCTTACTCCAACGGTTATTTGGCTCTGGGTACAGCACATCAGCAAAAAGGGAGTTATATGTTGGCCAAAAATTACTACGATCAGGCCATAGAAAAAGATCCCGGGAACTATGTAGCCCTGCTCAACCGTGGCGGCATCCTGGACTACCTGAATGATTATTCATCAGCCATCAAAGATTATGACCGCTGTATTGAGCTGGCACCTAATGATCCCAGAGGGTGGAAAAGTCGTGGCGAATCCAAGAAAAAAGCCGGATTGTTGGTCAGTGCTCAATTTGATCTTGAACAGGCAAAAAGACTGGAATCTGGAAGTACAACGGGTATCAGTAATCAGCAAATGGCCGAAGCATTCTGGATCAGCGGACAAATGAAAATGCAACAAGGCGATCATACCGGAGCTTGTGCCGATTTTCGCAGAGCTTGTCAGTATGGTCACACCAGGGCTTGTATTGCCGTTACCATGCAGGCCTGTCCTTAAGCAAAGAGAAAATCCGCCGTTTAAAACCTGATGCGGACACTGGCAGCTTCCAGTCCCTGCACGGGCATACCTGAAGCCAGGTGAGCCGGGCTGATCTGTCTGGCCAGCAACCAACCTGCCGGGTTGACTGAAAAACCTATATGGGCATCATTGCCAATGGAGTAACCCGTATCATTGCGCCCAAAATCATGTTTCTTGAAATAGCTGTAAGTGCCCAGCCAGCCAAGCCCTGAACCGGCAGCTACCATGTAGACCGGTGCCGCATATGAATCGGGTTCCACCAAAATGGCTACAGCCCCGCCCAGTAATCCGCCAACCACGGTGCCGAGCGCTATGAGACCTCCTTCAACCTTGCTGAATTCAGTTTGGCGGGTAGCGCTGTAAGCAATGGCTATTCCCGTTGCACTGCCCAACAACATGGATAATCCCGCTGCCCTGGGAGTATCAAAGTCCACGCCTACAGCAACTCCCATTGTCAGGCCGGTGAGGCCTAAGGCGTTAATGGCCCGGTAGTCGCCGGGGGTACGGTAGTGTTTTTTGTATAACTGATCCATGGCCAGTATGCCGGCTGCAGAACCAGCCAGTCCGCTGACACCCAGCCAACGCAAATCGTCTACCTCGTCAACCAGGGTCATGTAAGTAAACAAGCCCGCTGCTCCACCCCAGATATTGCCGGAATTCCATGCCATAGACCTGCTGTAGTCAAACTGATTGTGTTTAGCTACACTGTACATGGCCCATCCTTCAGCTATACTTACTCCCGACAAGATCACGTATCGCCCTGTTTGTCCGTAAAAATCTTCTCCGTAAACAATCAGATTGGTCAATGCGCCGTGGCCAAACCCTGCCGCCGAGCCAAACAGGTGCATATTGGCCGCTGATGAAAGGATCGGCTTGTCGCGCGTGGTTAACAACGATGTGCCAAAAGCACCGGCACTCAAAAAGAATGGCATGGCCCGGCTAAAATTAGTAGATTCCCGGTAAGTTACTTGCCCCCAAGGTTCATTGACTGTATATTCTTTATAAAAAGCATTCGACAACACTATTCCCTGAGGTATGGACATTAATGTTGCTGAGGTTACAAGAAAATACCGTCCACCTACCGCACTTTCTGTCCCTGCATCCCTTCGTTTGGGGGATTCAGCCAGTTTTTCGCGCAACGCATTCAGCTCATCTGTACTCAGTGGATACAATTCAGTATTCGTGGTACGGTTCTCTGTGTAAGTTACTGCCAAAAGGTAGTTACCTTGCGGGTCTCTCTGCAAAATTGCTTTGGTAAAATGGCGGCTGTACTGCGGCCACAGGTCGTAATCTGTACGCATTTTTTCATTGATCTCAAATATACCGGGAGCAAAAGCCACCTGCTCCATCTGAGCTTGAGAGGTATTTGTAGCAAATACAAGCAGTACCCCGGCTGCCAGGCCTGCTATTACTGATTGAATGGTTCCCATATTATTGTGTTTAGGTTTACCAAATGTACGGTATATTCCATCAAGGTGTTGTGGCCGGTCGCTATGCCGGTGTCAATTAGTAAATAATTAACAATTGGTTCCGTTTTTATATGTATTAGGATGATGTGCAATACTTTTACTATATGAAGTTTAAATATTGTCAGGGTGGGATTTTGCTTTTTTAACGTAGAGGGTGCTGGGTTCTGATTTGCAATACTGAGGCCATCAGTGAAGCTTTGGCTCTTCATTTTCAGCATCCGCTTATAGCTACTTTTTGCTACAGGTCAAAAAGTAGCCAAAAACCCCGCCGCTGCCGCAGAACGGGCTAAAATGCCATCCATGGC
>JBJHCA010000057.1:0-21929 GCA_050485785.1 Saprospiraceae bacterium
GCTTCTACACACTATTCGGCACATGTAAAAAATTGGAGCTTAATCCTTACAATTATATTCTCTGGCTGCTGCATCACATTAATGATACCAGCATCCAGCAGCTTAAAACGCTGACTCCTCACGCATACAAAAATTCCCTGGTATTGGTGGGGGTGTAGTTGGTCGGATGCTTACTGTAATCAAGTATTTTATCTTTTCCACTGGGTTTTTATGGAGGGCATTTCCAAAAACACCCAAACCAAGCCCGCCAAATTCCCCTGAAAAACCGGTGGGATGGGGGTGAAAAAGGAAATAAGGAAAAGGAAGTAAAACGGGCGGAAAGGCAAGAGTAGCAAGGGTTTAAGGGGAAAAGTGGTATTGTGGATAACTTTTTGGGATTGCAGGGGCAGAAATTGGAAACACGGAAAGATAACTACTTACTCCAAATGCTTACAAAAATTCTTTGGAAATAAGAGAGTTTTAATAGGACGAAGGCCCAGGATAACAGTATGGATTTCAATAATCTTACTCAGTAACTTCGATCTCATAAAGCGGAGTATTTGAAATAATAGCCTCAGCATTAAATGTAGTGTCTGAAAAAAAATCATTTTTTTCATCTACAATGGCGCCAACAAAAACATATTTGCCAGGTTCTAAAATTGTCATAGAAAAAACTTGTACTTCTTTATTTAAATTCATTTTATGCTTTGGGAGAGACAACTCGTTTTCTTCTTTCTGTTTGTAAAATTCTTTTGCAAGATAAATATCAAAATAAAGTGTATATCGATCTTTCTGAAAGTAATTTAGATCAATGTATGGAACTTCAATTATTAAATGATTGCCTTCATTTACCTTTATAGAATTCTCAGTAAAGTGAACTTTAGGCCGAACAGTTATAATAGAATCCATTATTACGTCATATTCTAAAAGCATTAAATTATTGTGAAAATAGTACTCTTTAGTAAGCCTGCCCTGATCGGAAAAGCATCGTCTGAAACCCTGAATCTTACCCTTTCTGTAATTTAATGAACAATCTAAAAATCCATTCTCGTGAAATGCATTGGCAAATCCGTCCAATTGATTATCAATATATAATGCTTCATACTCCAATATGCCTGATCGATAATATTGTTTATGGATACCTTCCTTTAAAGAATCCCGGAGCTCACTTATGTGGGAAATCTGACCATTAAGAAAATAGAAAACATGTCTTGTCGTTCGCTTATTTTCATCCAAAAAATCAAAGCACCAAAGCAATGAATCTTTGTCCTCATTAATAACAACCTCACATTTCAAATGATTATTAGAAGCAATAATTTTATTTATATCGACATGCTTATTTTCAACACATGAATAAACAGTAACTATAAATACTGTTAAACCATATAACAATATATTTTTTGTCATAATTATAATTTAATTAAGGGAATTTATAATCTCCAAACCCACTTCCTGTCAAAATAACTCTAAGAGTATCTAATGAAGTAGAATCATTACTAAAACCGCGAAAAAAAAGCATGTTAACGGTATCTCCTGGATTGCTTGAAGCTAACATGGCTCTATTGGTTAAATTCTGATTTAAAGTATACACTACTTCTGGAACATCATGATTTTCTAAACTTGTCCTTTCAATTTGCACAAGTACATCACCAGCAGCAGTTAAACTTAAAACAATTTTACCATTGTCTAAAATACCAACTTTTTGAAGTTGTCTAATTGTGTTAAACGTTTTAACTCGATTAAAAGCACCTTGAAAGGCTATTGCAGGAATTACCATACTACTAACAAATGCCTTAGTGGCTCCATCTTGGGCAGTGGTATTTGGAAATTCCCCACTACCTCCATAGGAAAATATCTCCCAACCCTGTCCAATAATACTTGAAAGCAACGAAATTCTATTCTTTTGGTTTTGAGGTAAATTTTCTGATAAATCACGAGACTTTAAATTATCTTGTTTGCTTGTAATATCCGGCGGTGGTACTCTATGATCTACAGCATACCCTGTTGGCAGTGTGTTCCGAGGATCAAGTCCAAGTTCTTCAGGTGTCATATCTGGAGGTGGGTCGGTGTCATGTTCTTCTGGCTCTGCACCGGAAGGATCTATAAAGTAAATGGGATTATTTCTAAACGCAGCATAAGGACTTTCCCATGGCGCTATTACAGGATCCATATTCCATCTTCTTCCAAGTCTGGGGTCGTACTCCCAAAACTCTGCTGTATAGTGGTTTCCTTCTCCTTTTAGCTCGTCGGTTTTTTCCTGCCCACCGAACCCAAACCTATACTCCCCATCCAATGTCAGTGTTGTTGGGTCATATAGTTGCATACCAAAGGGGAAATAATCCATTTCCATTAAAACGGTAGGCATAAAATACTCCGCTTCATCTTCATTGGGGGATGCCTTGGGTACGGGTATTTTACGGTCGTTGACTACAGACATTACGTTGCCCAGGTGATTGGTGATTTCGTATAATCTGGCTCCCCGGATATTATCACAAAATAATGGATATGTGAGGGGATCGGGTGTATAGCCAACTTCTTCTTGCAGCACTACATTCAAAAAATCCGGCAGCAAATCTTTACTGGCATTTTCACCAAACAGTTTTTTGAAACCGAAATCGGTAAAGCAGTTGATGTTTACGGGACTGCATTGCATTTGGTAAAGATATAGCAGATTTTTCAGATTGCCTTTAGGGTGTTCAAAGGGAAGAAACACTTGCATGACATAGATGGAAACTAAAAAACCAAATAATCTGTTTAAGGACTAATTCAATTGCGTTATGAAAGTATTACTGGATATAAAAGATGACAAAGCACTGCATCTGCTGGAAGTGCTCAAAGGCTTGTCATACGTAAAAGCAAAACAGCTCACTGATGCAAAAGCCCTCCTGTTGAGTGATATCAGAGAGGCGGTTGAAGAGATGAAGGAGGTAAGAGCAGGTAGAAAGCATGCACGCGATGCAGAAGATTTCCTTCATGAGCTATAGTGTAAAAACCATTAAAGTTTTCGAGCGGCAGGCAAGAAAACTAGCCATAAAATATCCATCCCTAAAAGCGGAAATATTAACACTCGTTCAGCAACTGAAAATCAACCCGGTACAGGGAACTGCTATGAGTAAAAACTGCTAGAAGATTCGATTAGCCATCAAATCGAAAGGTAAAGGCAAGTCCGGAGGTGCCAGGGTAATAGCAAATTTTGTAATTTCTCATGGTGTGGTTTATCTGCTAACCATTTACGATAAGTCTGACAAAGAGAGCTTAACCGATAAAGTACTGGACGAACTCCTTCAGTTTATTCCGGACTAAATTTTCTTTTAGCGCTCCAGTATTTAAAAAATTCATGGTGTGTAAGCTTCCTACAGGAACGTAGAAAACTTTTTTGGATTGCAGGGGCAGGAACGGGAAAAGCAGATATTTTTTAGTCAAAATGCAAATACCAATACCAATCCTTATTGTAGATTTTTTTTATGCTTGCCTCCCATCTAATTTCAGGTATATCCATTGACATCTGATGATTTTCTTTATAAACAAGAGCATCATATATAAGAAAACCCTTGTTGAATTTGTAATAAACCATATTTATGTCTAATTTTTTTTCCATCGTCATTCCTAAAATAGGATTGATGAAATCAGGAACGTTTCTATCATTATTTACTCTCATTGTTATTTTATTACAACCTTCACGGATAATTGGAGAAGATACTAATAAAAGCAAATAAACAACAGCAACAGCAGAAACTTCTTTTCTATTATTTTTGCTCCTGAAGGCTTTAAATAATAAGTAAACAATAAGAATTAGTATCGGAACATGCAAATAGTTGATTAATACACTACTAAAGATAGCACGCAAAAACTCCGGGGCATAATATATCGGAATAAATTTACCAAAGCCCAGCAAAAAAATTATTCCGTAAAGGGCAAACCTTCCTTTAGCTCTCATAATTCTCCCGCTTCAATTTGTTCTCGTGCTTCTCTTATGTTTCTTCTCATTTCTGCTGGTCGTCTGTTCCAAATTGACCTATGAGCATTTTTTAAATCATCACCTTTTAAGCCGTGCTTTTCTCGGCTCTGTAGGACGTAATCCCCTACTATAACATGTGGAATAAATTCATAATTTGGAGCTTCTGACGGATCAACTGCACCGATATTTGTAAAGAATTCATCAACTGCTTCTGTAAGAGAGATTTCTCCCTTTTTAAGCCTATCACCATAGTTCAACCAAAAATCAATACCTGCTATATTTGAAGCTATATCTTCATAAGAAAAAGAACTTTCTGGATTTCTTATGCCTTGAATTCTTTCTGAATTATAGGCATAAGATTGAGCGAACCTTTTCCCGTATTTTCTTGTAACATTTGCAAGTTCAAAAAAATGATGCATATCTATCCAGCCCCTTTCAGTTGTATAGATATATCTGGCAACATTTCTAGAATCAGCTCTATCAATTAATTTTCCATTTTCATCTCTTGTAAAGAATCTATTTGCTTCAAAGTGTGCGGACATAGCTTGAAGTTTAGCTCCATTGGTTGCGTTTACAGTATTACTTGCATTAAACGCTTTCCACATTTCCCCCTTAATTTGTGCTAAATTGGCAAGTTGTCCTAATTTTGGTTCTCTTCCATCTACATCAACAAAGTTTATTGGATTATTAAAGAAAACACTATAAGGAGAAACATCTGGAAATTTTAACATTAAGGGATCTGGTCGCCATCTTATGCCAAGTCGGGGGTCATATCCAAAATCATTGAAACTTATGTGATTGCCAGAGCCTTTTACTTCGTCATCCTTCTCGTGAGAACCGAATCCAAACCTATACATATGCATTGATTGGCAAACAATTTGCTTAAGCCTTACTGATGGTAAGCGTTGTTATGTGATAGTGCAGCACCGCACTGACTGCACACCCCGGCCATGCCTGATCCGCCTGAACACCCGGCACTACAAATGTAATGCCATTCACCACGGGCGTTTTGCGCAGGTAACTCCGAATGTGGCGTAGGCTGATTCATGTTCTGAAATTGCGAACCCGATCCGGCCGGTTGCTGAGCTTGGCTTTGATCCCGGAACAAAGGACTGGAAGGTCGTTGTCCATCCTGTTGGCTTTGTTGCATTTGGATTTGGGGCTGTTGTGCTCCCTGATCACCCTGATTGTGCCAGGCCTGGTTGTGGGCAAGTGACTTAGAGCAAACCGGGCATGTACCCGGGGTTTCACTGCCGCTGCCTTCGCAAAAGTCTGGGCATATATAGTGATGGACAGAACCATCCGGTGAAACGTAGTTTACATTCTGAGGTGTGCTTGGTTGTTGTGGGGCCATTTCCGGTGATGTAGTAGCCGGAGGAGTCGTAGTCTGATTGGCCGGTGTCTGCTCCGGAGCATCACTGCCGCATGCCATTAGTAATCCTGTGATCAGCACAAGTACTGTGAACTTAACTAAATCCATCATATAATTTTTATCGGAGGTAACAGTATGCCGGGATATGCCCGACTTATTCGCTTATCTCCTGTTTAAAACGTAAAGGTATATAACAGTAAACCGTATTCCAAGTTTAAATGGGCTATATCATAAAATATTCAGGATCAAATATTTAATGCAACTATGTTGCATTAGGAGTCCTGGTGCTAGGCATTGAGGTATGGATACTTCACAATTGTTTCACTGCTAACAACATATATGAATATAAAAATTACTTGCCCTTGATGATGCGCGATGATCCGCAAATATCTGTTTAACCAACCATACCTAAGCCATGCTATAGATCCATCACTATATCCATGAATCCGGAAATTTCGCAGGAAGTTCTATGCTGTTAAAGGTTTCACCTGAGCTTCAGGCCGGTTCATCGTTTTTCATGATCTCATGGCCCATTTTATCGCGCTTCGTAAGCAGGTAAAACTCATTGTGAGGGTTGGGTTCAACTTCAAGGGATATATTCTCTACAATCTCAAGGCCATAGCCAACCAGACCAATCCGTTTTTTGGGATTATTGGTGAGCAGTCTCATTTTCCTTACCCCCAGCTCATAAAGTATTTGTGCACCAATACCATAATCGCGTTGGTCCATCTTAAATCCCAATTTGTGATTGGCCTCAACGGTATCGTATCCCTCCTCCTGCAGTTTATAGGCTTTCAGCTTGTTCAACAACCCGATACCGCGACCTTCCTGCCGCATATAGAGAACAACGCCGCTGCCTGCCCGCTCTACCATTTGCATAGCTTTATGCAGTTGATCGCCGCAATCACACCGCAATGAACCCAAAATGTCGCCGGTTTCACATGAAGAATGAACCCGAACCAACACCGGCTCATCTTCAGGCCAGATACCCTTCTTCAGCGCAAGATGTAATTCATGGGTAGTAGTTTGCCGAAAAGCATACAAATCAAACATGCCATATCGGGTTGGCATTTGAATGTGCTCTTCCAGGGCTACAAGTTTTTCATGTTTAATTCGATAGGCTATCAGATCTTTGATCGAAATGATCTTTAACCCGAATTTGCCGGCCACTTCCATCAGGTCCGGCAATCTTGCCATGGTTCCGTCTTCATTCAATATCTCAACCAGTACCCCGGCTGGGTAAAAACCGGCCAGTCTGGCCAGATCAATGGCTGCCTCAGTATGCCCGGCTCTTCTTAACACTCCGCCCTGTTTTGCCCGAAGTGGAAAAATATGGCCCGGTCGGGCATAATCTTCAGCCCGGGTGTCAGTTTTGGTAAGCGCTCTGATTCCAGTAGCCCGGTCATATGCCGAAATACCCGTTGTACACCCCTGTCCCAATAAATCGATGGAAACCGTGAAAGCCGTTTCGTGCAGTGCAGTATTAGAAGTCACCATAGGATGCAGTTTCAGCTCATCACACCGATCTTCAACCAATGGGGCGCAAATTAATCCCCGGCCGTGGGTAGCCATAAAGTTAATTATCTCAGGGGTCACTGTTTCCGCTGCGCATATAAAGTCCCCCTCATTTTCGCGATCCTCATCATCCACCACTATGATAACTTTGCCATCGCGGATATCCCGGATGGCATCTTCAACAGCATCAAGCTTCAGATTTTCCATATTTATTTTTTGATAACTCATGCAGATTAACATTCATTTGGTCTATAAAGATTGACCATTGGTAATTTGTTTTCACAAAGTCGCGGGCAAGCATACCCTGACCCTCAGCTTTAGCAGGGTGATCAAGCAGTTTTTTTATACTTCGGGCAAAGTTTTTGGCATTTTCTTCAAGGGTGATAACATTTTGTGGAGCGCTGAGCGCTTCATTAACCAGTGGTGTAGTTAAGCAAGGCAATCCGCATGCCATGGCCTCAAGCAATTTGTTCTGTAGCCCGCTTCCCGTAAACAGGGGTGCAACAAAGATCCGCGAACTCCGGTATGCATCCCTGATGTCGTTCATCCAGCCGCTAACCTTAACATGCTCACTCTGCCTGGCTAACAGTGCTGCAGGAGGCCTTGCTCCGGCTATTAAAACTTTTGGTTCAATATTCTGCAATTTGAGTTCGGGTAAAATCTCATCTATCAGAAAATTCGCTGCCTGTATGTTAGGACGGTAACCCATGTTTCCCACAAATGCCATGTCAAATTTTTTCTCCCGCCCAGAGGGTGAAAAGTATTCGGTATCTATACCATTGGGCACTATTCGGACAGCCTTTGACTTGGTGTCATCCAATACAAGCTCATCCCGGTCCCGGTCTGAAATCACCCAATGCTGATCAAACGTACGAAACACCTGGCTTTCCATTCGTCCCATTCGGTATGACTCTGTCCTCCAAAACAAATTGCCTAGTAAGCCTTTGTTTTTTGCCTGCCTGAGGGCACCGGTGGAAAAAGCATCCATGTAATCCAGTACTTTAGGGCAGTCCCAATGGTAAGTATAAGGTGCCATGCGAAGTAGCTGGCATATCACCACATCCGGTTGAACTTCGCCAAAATACTTGTTGAGATTTTTGGCAGCTGACTCTGAATAGAAATATGCAACCTGAGCCGGCAGACCTTTAAGCCATCGGGTTAGTTTCTGGAATTGAAACGGGCTGCCTGAAATCCGCGAAACATGTATTGATCTGCAATAGGTATTCAGGGCGGCATAATGACTTGTACTCACGTGCTCATCGCTCAGTGCGGCCAGGTGGACCTCGTGCCTGGCTGCCAGTCCTTTAATCTGGTGATATGCTCTAAGCTTATCACCTTTTTCCAATGGAAATGGGAAACGGGATGTCAGGAAAAGTATTTTCACAACTTCAATTCACAGCGCGTAGTAGTTCTTCTCTTTCAAAATATCGCGGTAGAAGTCTGCTATTTTGCCGGCCACAAAGTTATAGTGAAAGTTTTGTTCAACGTAGTTGCGGGCACGTAATCCGATTTCGCCGAGCTTCTTTTTTTCTTCCAGGCACCAGCCAACGCTATCCAGCAATTCTTCCCGGGTATCAGCCAGCATAATGGTGTCCTTATGCTGAGCACCTATACCCTCGGCTCCTATCCTGGTTGAAATGATAGCCTTGGCCAAAGCCATACCCTCTAAAATCTTAGCCCGCATTCCGCTTCCGCTTTTCAAGGGTACCAGCATGATATCGTAAGCCCGGATAAAAGCTGTGGCATCGTCTACTTCCCCGTGATAAAATACACCCCCGGGAAGTGTTTCGGCAAAATCGGCCGGAGCATTTCTTCCGGCAATATGGAATGAAATACCGGAATATTGTTCGCGCAATGCCGGCCACACCTCCCTGATAAACCAATGTAACCCTTCGGTGTTTGGAAGCCAGTCAAGACTTCCGATAAAGCTCATCGTTAACTCATCACCACTGTTTTCTGCCTTTTCAGCCTGATAATTTTCCGGATTGAGCCCTATGGGTACCACTAAGCCCTGACCTCTGTATCCCAGTGACCGGAACGTGTCCATGTCTCTTTGTGTAATGGCCAGTATGGCATCGTATTGTTGCAGCATTTCTATTTCATACATCCTGAGTTTTGAGGTCAGATAGTTCAGATACCATCTCTTTGGACCTGCAGACATGTGCAGACAAATACTTTCCCAGATCTCATGCTCCACATTGTGGGCACGCATAACCACCGGCGCATTGGTTGCTGACCGAATGGAAGGTATGTATGGTGACAGGAACGGCGTTTCGAGTTGAATGATGTCAAATCTTTTCTGGCTGAGTACGGTTCTCAGCATTTCCCTGAACTCAGGAACATCAAACCGGTCTATGTGAAAAGACTTCCTCGAGAATAAATTGAGAAAAGCGTCTTTGACCTTAATGCGATTGTCAATGTTTACGGAATACACATTTTCGTAGTGATCCAGCTCGCCTTTTACCGCTTTCAGATCTACCGGGTGGCGGGTAGTGTTCATGGAAAGCAAAGTGAGCTGCAAACCATGTTCATTCATCCCCCGGCTCAGGTTTGTTACCGCTATGGACTCTCCATCGTTGAGCGGCACCGGAAATTTTTTACACAGTTGCAGGATATGCATATCCGGATGGTAAGTGGATAATCGGCAATAATTATTGCCTTACTATTCTTCTTTTAATCTGCGAAGATAAAATAGTTTTTGCACCTTCCTGCTGCATAACTTCTAATGCTTCGCGGTCATCTCCTGCCTTAAGGTTAACTCCTCTGCACCCGTCTTCAATCACATAAACTTCAAATCCTTCTTTCAAGGCGTCCGATACTGAATACCTTACGCAAAAATCAGTGGCAAGCCCCATGATGTAAACACTTTCAACCTCTCTCAATCTCAGGTAATCAGCAAGCCCTGTACTTCGTTGTCTGGCATTATCGTAAAAAGCACTGTAGCTGTCAATTTTAGGGTCGGTTCCTTTGTAAAAAACCTGTTCAGCTTTTGTATGATCAAAATCTTTGTGGAATGCAGCACCAAATGAATCCTGAACACAGTGTATGGGCCATAATATCTGTTCTATGCCATCCTGGTCTATCACTTGTCCCGGTTTTCTCCATGGATGATTAGCAGCAAAACTCGAATGATTGGCCGGATGCCAGTCCCTTGTAACAATGGCAATATCAAATAATGGCATCAGGCTGTTGGCAACGGGAACCACCTGTGACGCTTCGTTCACGGCCAGTGCCCCTTGTTCCATAAAGTCATTTTGCAAGTCAACAATCAGCAAGGCATCTTTTCGGTTGAGTGTCGTCAACACATGCAGCGCTTTACTGACAATTCCGGCATGGTCAAATGCCAGAGGTGGCAGCTCATTAAAGCGAAACCATCTAACTGATGCTGCATCACTTCCTGCCCTGGGTTCAGACTCATCCGGTTTAATCCATCCGTAGTAAACTACACTGATGGTTCTTCCCCGTGGATCTCTTTTCGGATCAGACTGCACACACAACTCCTTCAGATAAGCAGGCTCCAGTCCGGTTTCTTCTCGTAGCTCTCTGAAAGCAGCTTGTTCCGTAGTTTCATCAGGATCATTGAAGCCACCGGGCAATGCCCAGGAAAGTCGGTAAGGGTCAGATTGGCGCTGAATCAGCAGAATCTCCACTTCCTCTCCGGGTTTGAGCAATACAATGTCCACTGTAACCATGGGGCGGGGATAATGATAGGTATACATCTGCTGAGAGTTTGTGCAAAGATAGAACCATTTTACCCGCCTAAAAGCTTATCAGAGGCCCCATAAATGCTAAATCCGGGACTGAAACCCTTTTTCAGCCGCATAGTAACCCATTGTTGCCACTTGCAATCATGCGGCCAACAAAGAGTTACACCAAAAAACAATGCCCCCGGCAAAATATACATCAAAGCAACGATTTGTAATGCCACCTGGCCTATGCTATGTCGTCATTCCGCAAATGTCTGCATAACTCGTTTCCATCAGCACAGGGAAGCCCGGATTGGGTTGACGCAATGCTTCTGCAGCTTTTCGGCAGCGTTCTCTGGCGTCATGCAGTGATTCGGTGCTGGCGATAAGTTCACCTTTGTTCATAATAGTTACCAATGCATTATCCGGATGTTGCTTCATTGAGTCCGGAGCACTAAGCTGATTATAAACCAAATCATGCCAGTGTCGGGAAGTCAGCTTGCTTGTTTTGCACATTGTTTCCAAATCTTTCAGCTCTCCGTCCGAAGTTCGTATCCACCCGGGAAGCCCGGGCCAGTGCTTTTTGTCTCCTGATACAGCATGTTTGGTTTTGTATTGCCATACGCCTTTTTGGTGCTGGATGGCCCCAAGCTTGTATACTCCGCCAAGCGAAGGCTTTTCAGGTACTGTGGTCAATGCGGTACCAACACCCCAGATATCGATGGGAGCACCGGATTCCACCAGTTCTTTAATAGAAGAGGCATCTAGGTCACCGCTGGCCACAATTTTGGTGTGCCGCAGTCCCGCCTCATCGAGCCAATACCGGGCCATCTTGCTGAGTTCTGATAAGTTGCCGCTGTCGAGCCTGATACCACCCAACTTTTTACCGTGTGAGTACATGGTTTTTCCCACCTCCACAGCAGCGCGGATTCCGTCTGTATTGTTGTAAGTATCCACCAGTAATGTACAGTCATCGGGCATATGCAGAGCATAAGATTCAAATGCTTCCTTTTCGGTAACATGGCTCAGAATAAAGCTGTGTGCATGGGTACCTTTAACGGGAATACCGTAGAGTTTGCCGGCAAGTACATTGCTGGTGGCATGGATGCCGCCAATGTATGCTGCCCTGGAAGCTGACAGCCCGCCGTCCATTCCCTGTGCTCTTCGAAGCCCAAACTCAAGAATCTTCCCTCCGGCGGCACTTTCGGTGATCATCATGGCTTGTGTTGCCACCAATGAAGGGAAGCTGATCAGGTTGAGAGTAATGGTTTCCAGCAGTTGAGCCTGCAGTAGCGGCCCTTCAACGGTAACTAAAGGCATAAAAGGAAAAACCGGCGTACCCTCTGGTGCTGATTTGATTGTGCAACTCAAATGGAAGCGCTGAAGGTGATTCAAAAACGATTCCGTGAAAAGATTTTTCCCTGATGATGACTTCACTGAACCCAAATACTGTATGTCGTCAACACTAAAGTGAAACTCGCGAAGCGTTTCAACGAAGTCCTGCATCCCGGCAGCTATTACAAAATCACATCCGCGTACAGGTGGTCGACGATAATGCATATAAAAAGCCGCAGGAACTGATGCCCGGCCTTCCATAAAGTAAACCTGCGCCATGGTGAGCTGGTAAAGGTCGGTGAGCATGGCTCTGTTGCCTTTACGCAATATGTCAGTTCCCATTAAAGTTAAAGGATTTTGCATTAATAAAGGACAAGGTAAAGCTTGGTAAGAGATCTGCAAAAAAGTGAGAATATTTTCGAAAAAATATGTGCCCAAGTATTTGGTATTCTCATGTTTAACTTTAACTTTGCGGCACATGCTTGCCCGCTTTTAAGCAAAACCCATGAAAAAAGGTAAATTCAGAACCGCACTTTTATCTCTACTGTTCCTTGCCAGTATTGGGGCGCATGTTTTCATCAACACAGCTCCTCCCAATGGTGCAGGGCTTCAGTCCAAAGCCAATCAGGAAATTACGGCAAACTGTGATGAAGAAAAAGAAGATCTGAAGGCGAAATCTTTCCTGCCTGATGTCGAAGTTTTGAGGAAACTCATTGATCGGGCCAGGGTGGATATTCCGGTTATCCCTTTCATCAATTTCTAGTATTTTTTCAAATTACTTTTTTTGCTTTGCGTTGATCAAGGCAAATCCCAGCTGTCATAATGCTTGTAAAAAAGCTTATACATGTTCACCACATCACTCAGGGCCCGGTGATGGTCTCCTTCAAATTCGAATCCCTCACGTTCCAGTGCTCTTTTTAGACCTATGGTTTTACCGCCATTCCGCTTTCTCCTATATTGTCTCCTGAGGTTGATGTACTGATCCGTCCACCGGGTTTCCAGGTCGTAGTATTCAAGGTTTTGCCGGATGATCTGCCGGTCAAAATCTCCCCAGGCAATGATCAGTGGAGTATTTTCTTCCACTTCTCCCCATTCCAGGAAATGATTGATCACTGTTTTAAACTCAGGAGCTTCTGATACCATTTGCTGGTCAATTCCGGTGAGTTCGGTGCAAAATCGTGACAAACGCGGGTAAATTTGCGGTCGGACAAGGGATTCAAATTGCCCCTTAACGCTTCTGTATTCATCCAGTTTTATGGCTCCCAATTCAATGACTTCCTGTCTGCGTTGCATGTCAGGATTGTCCCAACAGGTGGCTTCAATATCTAGTAGTATATAACTCATGTCAATGGGCAGTTGATTTTTCCTTCAGTATTAAAGGTAATTCAATGCAGCTGCCTGCAAATTTGTTTAAGTTTGTGTAATCCGACAATGCAAGGGGGCTTTTTTGGGTTAGTATTTTCGGTAGCTGTTTTTTCCGGGTCTGCTGCCCGCAAAACTACATCTCATGAGTAAAAAGAAACATGTTAACAGGCTTTCTGCCGAATCCAGCCCCTACTTGCTGCAACATGCCTCCAACCCGGTGGATTGGTATCCCTGGAGTGAAGAAGCCCTGGAAATGGCCAGGAAGCTTGACCGGCCTGTTTTACTCAGTATTGGTTATGCAGCCTGCCACTGGTGCCATGTAATGGAAGAAGAGTCTTTTGTTGATCCTGCCATAGCTTCGGTGATGAACGAAAGCTTTATCAACATTAAAGTGGACAGGGAAGAGCGGCCGGATATTGACATGATTTATATGGATGCCGTTCAACTAATGACAGGGCAGGGGGGATGGCCTTTACACTGCTTTCTGACTCCGGACCTCAAACCTTTTTACGGTGGCACTTATTTTCCTCCTGTTCCCTGTTATAACCGCCCTTCTTGGTTACAGGTACTTGAAGCTATTGCCAAAAGCTGGCGGGATAATCGCAGTCAGCTTACTGAACACGGGGTTCGCGTTATGGAAAAGGTAGTATCCAATGAGTCGGATCTGCTAACCCACGCAGCCGTTGAAACTGATGAGTCATCAGCAGATAGTTATGCGGACAGTCTGAGTCAATTGCTGGATAACGACAACGGTGGGCTGGCAGGGGCACCCAAGTTTCCTTGTTTTCCCGTCCTCAATGCCTGCATGCATTTTGGTACTTTTACCAAACAGACCAATTTGAGGTCGCATGCACATTTTACACTGGAAACCATGTTAAAAGGCGGAATCTACGATGTCATTGATGGAGGCATTTGTCGATACGCCGTTGATGAGCAATGGACAGTTCCGCATTTTGAGAAAATGCTTTATGATAATGCTGCCTTGCTTCATACTCTCGCACTGGCACACAGACAACAACCCTCGCCTGAATGGGAGTGGGCCGCTCAATGTACTACTGAATTTCTTGAATCACGGCTGGCCAATGGTGCCGGAGGATATTTCTCAGCCATGGATGCCGACTCTGAGGGCAGCGAAGGTAAGTTCTATGCCTGGCAAAAGGAAGAACTGATTGATTGTGCTCCAGATTCTGAGCATTTGATCAATTCAATTTTTCATTGGCCACAACAACCCTTTTTTGAAGGAAAATACTTGCTGATCAGAAAGTCATCATGGGCTGATACCGCTACTGAAATGGGTATTTCTGCTTCTGCATTAATGAAGCATTGGAAACTGCTGAGATCTGCCATCAGGGAAGTCAGAGATCAAAGAACTCTGCCTTTCATTGACCGCAAAGAAATTACCTCGTGGAATGCACAGCTTATCAAAGGTCTGGCTGCCTCAGGTGCAGCCATGCAAAAAAGTGAATGGCTTGAACAGGCGCATCGGATTTTCAGGTACATCAATAACAAACTAAGAGTAGAAGGCAGTCTGGTTCGTTTTCGCCTCGGTAATCATACCGGGCACATGGCTTTTCTCGAAGACCATGCCTGGCTTCTTGATGCCGCACTTGAACTGGCATTTGCCGAAGCTGATTTTTCATTGTATTCCCGGGCCGGAGAATTGCTGGAAGAAATTGAAACGCTGTTTGAAAGGGATAAGAACGGCTTGTTTTACTTCAACAGAAAAGACGATCCTTCCCGCATAATCAACAAGTATACGGTTTTTGATTTGCCTTATGCTTCTCCCAATGCACTGATCGCCATGGCCTATCTCAAGCTTGGATGTGTGATGGGAAGGTCTTCTTTAACTGAGGAAGGTTTTCGCATGCTGAATGCAGTAAAACCGGCCATGATGAAATACCCGGGCTCAATGACAGCTTGGTCGCTGGTTGATCTGGCACTGGAAAAGGGCCTTGCTGAACTGGCAATAATTGGCCCTGATTGCCGACAAGGAGTTGAACGTATCCGGCCACATTTCAGCGGTGAAGGGGTGCTTTTGGCTTCCATGGCCCCGGACAGCCGTTCACCCTTACTCAATGTTTTGCCCCAAAGCGGACAAACATATTTATACCGGTGCAAGAACTATGTCTGCAATCAGCCTGTTTCAATGGCAGATTACCCTGATCACATGCTAAATACCCTATTGATTGAGTAATTTTACAGCATATTATTTGTGGCGAAGGCTTGCCGTGACAGGAGTGTTTTTTTTCATGTCTCTTTGTGCTGCGTATTCGCAGCAGGCCCCGCAGTTTTCCCTGTATCATCTGCAGCCCGCATTACTCAACCCGGCCTGGGCCGGATATGAGGAGTCACTCAGTATTACCGGACTTCACCGGCAGCAATGGGCTGAGCTCAGCGGAGGGCCTCAAACCCAAATGTTGATTGCCCATATGCCTGTTTACCCGCTTAGCAGCAGCATCTTATTGCAGGCAGAAAGGGATCTTACGGGTCTGCTCGAAGTTATTAGCTTTTCAGGAGCCTGGGCCTATCGCATTCATCTCACGTCATCGGTGAGTTTACAGGCAGCGCTGGGGGGGGGATATCTACAGGCAGGAATTGACGGATCGAGACTCAGAGCACCGGAAGGCAACTATGACGAAGATATCATTGACCACAACGACCCAATTTTGCCGCTGGTAAACGTGAGAGGCAGCGAATTTTCACTTCATGGGGGTCTGGTCATGGTCAGTTCCTGGGTAGATGCAGGTGTTGCAGTATATCATGCCAACAGACCTTCGATCACATGGGATGGAGAAAATTCCCCCATTTTTACCCGGGCACCTTATTATACTGTGTTTAGCCGTGGCAGGATACCACTCAGCTACCCGTTTGAATTGCTGCCAACATTAGCCATTCGCACCGATATTACTCAGATACAGACGGAATTAACACTTAACCTCAATTATCTCGATAATATTCAGGGAGGTTTTTCGTTCAGAGGCTATAATAAAAATACCATGGATGCGCTGGCATTCCATATAGCCTTGAGAATTAGAGGCAATGCAATGGTTGGATATGCTTATGACATTCCGCTTTCTGCTTTTGGAAATGTTCATCGGGGGTCACACGAAATTATGTTGAAGTTAAACTTCGAAGGGCCTGCCGGCAAAGGTGTTCCGCCCAAAATCATCTACAATCCAAGGTATTTTTAACCGGCATCGGTTTTTTTAACATGTAGCTCAAACCCTTGGTATATCAGGGTTTCCGCAATATAAAAGCAAGATGCCAACGGTTTTTGGAAAAATAATTTTTGCAGCATTTGCCAAAGAGCCTATATTTACGCTCGCTTTTGAGCAAACTACGAGATAAGCAGGTTACCTATGATGGAAAATTTTAGAAATTCTTTGATTCTGGTCGCACTTGCCAGCCTATTAGCACTTTCATGTAACACCCGCCCCCAGGGTCAGTTAATAGGAGTACAGGATCGACCTACATGGAGAGGTATTAACCCTTTTGGTATGGTGTATGTACCGTCAGGTACATTGCACATTGGCGCCAGTGATCAGGATGTCAGAATGACCATGATCCAGCAGCAGCGTTCAATCTCTATTCAGGGATTTTATATGGACGATACCGAAATCACGAATAACGAATACCGTCAGTTCGTGTACTGGGTTCGGGATTCAATTGCCCACACTCTGATCGGCAACTTTGTTGAAGACGACTGGGGTGATGAGCGCCTTGACTGGTCAATTCCCATAGACTGGGATGATGAAATGCTCGATGACCTTTACTACCCGCCTCATGAACGCATTTTTGGTAAAAAGGAGTTGGACCCCCGAAAACTCGTGTTCGAGTATAAGTGGTATGACTGGCAACGTGCCGCTCACGATCGCGACCGGAGCAACCGCGCCAATTACATTATGCGTGAAGAAACCGAGATCTACCCTGACGAGAATGTTTGGATCAGGGATTTTACCTATGCTTTCAATGAGCCCATGACAAGGCAGTATTTTACCCATCCTGCCTATGATGATTATCCTGTAGTGGGGGTTAGCTGGAAAATGGCCAGTGCTTTCTGCTACTGGAGAACCATGCTGTGGAAGCAGTATGAGGACAGAAACGGAATACTCACCGACGAATTCCGCCTGCCCACCGAACATGAATGGGAGTACGCGGCCCGTGGTGGCAACTCATTGGCTCCTTATCCATGGGGTGGATACTATCTCAGAAATACAAAAGGATGCCTTTTGGCCAACTTCAAACCCGGTCGTGGCAATTACCCGGAAGACGGTGGTATGTACACCGTGCGTGCAGATGCATATTTCCCCAATGATTACGGCTTGTACAACATGGCCGGTAATGTTTCTGAGTGGACACAAACAGCATTCCATGAGAATGCATATTCCTTCCAGCACGACTTGAACCCTACCATTACATACAATGCCAAAGAAGACGACCCTGAAGCATGGAAGCGTAAAGTAGTACGTGGCGGTTCCTGGAAAGATGTTGGATACTTCCTGCAAACAGGTACACGTCACTGGGAATATCAGGATACAACCAAATCCCACATCGGATTCCGTTGCGCACTGACTTTCCTGGGAAGAGCAAGAACAGATTTTAACTAAAGCAGTGACACGGAGAGGCCAAAACGTTACCTGACTTTAACTTAATGAAACATTAATCCGGGCTCCCTGCGGAGCCTGATTTGTTCATAATTTCGCATTTAATTTCTTTCACAACAGAAAAAGCCAAAACCCATGAAGTTTATCAAATCCAAAGGTTTTAAGTATGCTAAAAATTTCCTTATTGGAATTGGTGCCGCCATTGTTATGCTTGGAGCACTCTTCAAAATCATGAGCTGGGAATACGGTGATGAGATGATCACTGCCGGCCTTGTAACTGAAGCCATTCTTTTTGCCATGCTGGGTATTCTTCCACCCGAAAGCGATTACTACTGGGAAAAACTTTACCCGGGGCTGAATGATTACAACTCTAAAATAACCCCTATTACTGCACAGCAGGATGGGAAAGGGCCTGCAGCACTTGATGGCGAGCGCGTTGATAAGCAACTCGACGGCATGCTTTCAGAACTGCAAACTATGGCCCGCAGTATGTCATCGCTAAAAGCCTTGCAGGAAGTCGACTTTAAGGGAACCGGCGAACAAATAAAGAAAATGGGCACATTCTACTCGAGTTTGAATGAAGCTATGGCTAATGTAAATGATTCTGTTAAAGATACTCAGGTATATAAAGAAAACCTGAAGTCTTTGAACACGAACTTGTCCAGTATCAATAATACTTACAGTACTATGCTGAAAGCAACTTCAGGAGTTTCTGAAGCTATGGGCAGTATTGCTGAAAGTGCACAGGATGCCAAAAACTATAAAGTGCAGTTGGCAAAGCTCAACCAGAATCTTGCTTCGCTCAACAGCGTTTACGGCAACATTTTGGGTGCTATGGGTGGAAGAGCTGCAGGCTAATTGCCGGTATCCTTCCTTTTGACAAAGAATCATTATAAACTGAAGAAAATTATAGGAAATGGCAATTCCAAAGGAACCGCGTCAGTTGATGATCACCATTATGTATCTGGTGCTCACAGCCATGCTGGCGCTTAATGTTTCCGCCGAGATCTTTAACGCCTTTAAAATGGTGGATCAAAGTCTGGTGGAATCAAACCAAAGATTGGCAAGGGAGAACAATATGTTACCTTCCGAAATTCAGAGGCTCTCGCAGAATGATCCGGCCAATTTAGCGACCTATGTTGATAGAATTCCAGAGACTCAGGCACTTTCGGCAGCAATTGTTGCTTTTATCGATACCGTTTGGTTTAAAATGGTTGAAGATGGAGGAGGCTGGAAGGACGGAATAGTTGGCGGAGAGCCCAGGAATTACAAAAATAAGGATGTGACTACACGGTATTTAGTCAATCAAAAGCTTGGCGACACATTACAATTAATGGTTGAAGCCGCCAGGGATCAATATGTTACCTTGTTTGATGATGCTGATCAGGCTACTCGGGCCGGTGGTATATCACTCGACATTGATGATGATTCCTGGAGAAAGCCTGAGTTGAGAAAGGAGAGCTGGGCAGACTTTACTTTCCGGCAGATGCCATTGGCGGCTGTAAAACCCATTCTTGAAAAGATCAAGAATGACGCCAAGGCAACAGAAAATTATGTTCTCAATTATCTGTTAAGTAAAGTGGGTGGTGAAGACATCATTTTTGATGAGTTTCAGGTGGTTTCTTCACCCACATCATCCTACATTATTCGCGGAGATCGCTACGAAACAGAGATTTTCCTGAGTGCAACCAGTTCTGCTACCGAACAGGGTATTGAATTTTTTATCGATGGCCGTCAGGTAGCTCACCAGGGTGGAGTGGTAAAATACGAAGCCACATCTACGGCTACAGGAGTTCGTTCATATACGGTCAGTGCCAAGGTAACCAACCCTATTACCGGTGAGGTAATCGATGTTGCTCCCCGGACATTCCAGTACGAAGTCGGTGAACGAAGTGTAGCAGTTTCAGCAGATAAAATGAATGTTTTTTATATCGGTGTTGACAACCCGGTTTCCATATCTGCTGCCGGTGTACCTACAGATCAGTTGCGCATTAACATGGATGGCGGTACCATTTCTTCTACAGGTGTGGGCAAATACAACGTTAGGGTAACGCGCCCCGGTGATGCCACCATTACGGTTAGCGGTGGTGGATTGCCTCCCACTAACTTCCAGTTTCGCGTTCGCAGAATTCCCGATCCTGTAGCTATGTTGGGTAACAACCCCAGTGGTACCATGGGTAACGGCGAGTTTCGTGCACAGGGCGGTCTGGTTCCCAGGCTAGAGAACTTCGACTTTGATGCTCGTTGCGATGTGGTCGGATTTGAATTGACTCGTGTTGCTGCCCGTCAGGATCCGGTCACTGCGCCTAACCGCGGCGGTACCATTGCTGATCAGGCGCGTCAATTGGTTAATCAGGCTGTCCCCGGTGATACGTACTATTTCGACAATGTAAGGGTGCGTTGCCCCGGAGACGGAGAAGCCACTCGCCGGATTAACTCTCTTATTTTCAGAATACGTTAAGTATTTTAAACTGTTAGTATATGTTTATCAGTCAATTGCTTAGAAAGATGTCTCTGATCGCGGTGTTTACCACCTGCGGTATTTGGAGCATGCATGCTCAGATTGAAACCGGTACCGGAGCTACCGGACCTACAACTGAGGCCGGTGCCGAAACTGACCATGAGCCACCGCTGGACGATATTGTCAAGCGAAGCGTCATGGAAGATCGGTTTATCCTTCGGTATGCCAATATCCGCGAGCATGACATCATGTGGGAAAAACGCATTTGGCGCGTTCTTGATGTGAATGAGCTGATGAACAATCCATTTAAATATCCTGAAGCACCACTGATCAATATTATGCTGACCGGTGCTGAATCCGGTGAGATCAGGGTATATCAGGATGAGGAATTCAAAAACCTGATCACTGGGGAAGAAGTAGCTCAGATCGGCGCATCGGTTGATACGGTCTGGATTATGGATCCCATCACTTATGAAGAAATTCCACAGGTAGTATCCAATGTGCTTAATCCCGAAGATATTCAGAGGTATCGGATCAAAGAAGTTTGGTATTTTGATTCTCAGGCTTCCATGCTTCGCGTAAGAATTCTTGGAATTGCTCCACTGAAAAAGGACTTTGATGAGCAGGGTAATTTCCGCTGGGAAGCACCTTTGTTCTGGATCTATTACCCTCATGCCCGGGAATTCCTGGCCAGACAGAAATATTTTAATCCATACAACGATGCATCTCCGCTGAGTTGGGAAGATATTTTTGAAATGAGGTTCTTTTCAAGCTATATCACCAAAGAATCCAATGTTCGGGACTACCGTCTGGAGGATTACGGTTTCAATACAGGAATTGACTTACTCATTCAGTCGCAAAAAATTGAAGATACTATTTTCAATTTTGAGCAGGACCTTTGGTCATACTAGACTTAAAAATGTCAGTTAACGAAAAGGGCTCTTTGTACATACAGAGAGCCTTTTTTTATACCTTTTTTTGGGGCCGGGAACCGGCCCAACAAAGAGTTATCCTCAAGATTCCCCATCACCAAAGTTAACACAATCTTTGCCTGTCTCACCACAGTTAACTCTATTCGCAATCTTGGAGAAAATCTCTTTATCGGGAAACCAAGTTTTCTTTTGCTGTGGCTGAATAATACACCTCCAAAATGGTCATTTAAAGGGAAAATTAGTTTTATCTTTCGGCTCCTATTTTTATCACCAATCTTCTATCCATGATCTTATTTCGAATAATGCTGGTAACCTTGATGTGGGTTGCTGCTCAGACGCTGTTTGCCCAGCAGGAAGTAGATGCCGCCATGAACGACTTGTTTCGTAAACACGGGCTGGAACAAAGTCGGGTTATGCAGCATGCCTCGTATATATGCGATGTCTATGGTCCCAGACTTACCGGAACTCATCTGCTCGAGAAGGCCCGCAACTGGGCTGTGGAATATCTGACCGATATGGGTATGGAGAATGTTCGCAATGAGGAATGGGGGCCGTTTGGTCGGGGCTGGGAACTCAGACATTTTGAAATGCATGCCCTTGATCCCAATTACTGGCCCGTACTTGCTTTCCCCAAGGCATGGTCACCTTCAACAGACGGCATGGTAACTGCCGAGGTTGTTTATATGCAGGCATCCTCAGAGGAAGACCTGGAAGCATACAGA
>JBJHCA010000058.1:0-17522 GCA_050485785.1 Saprospiraceae bacterium
TGGTAGACGCGTGCGTTTCAGGGGCGTATGTTGGTAACAACGTGGGGGTTCGAGTCCCCCCCCGGGCACATCCCTTTCTTCTTCAGTAGATTCAATTCACATTACTCCACCTTAGTTACTGATATCCAGGACATTAACGCAAATATAAGCGGATATTAAGCGAAAAAGCTCAGCGTTTTCCTGAAGATTATATTCATATTGGCTTAGCATTGCGAACTTCAAACAAAACTTTCTTTAATGGAAAAATCGGATTCAGATAAATATTGTATCTTTTTGCCCATCCGGCTGTAATTTTTCCGCCTTACAATAGTGTGGATTACATTATGGTCCGTAAAACAAATGTAAGATGAAACTCACCAGTTTAAAATTCATCCCTTCCATTTTTTGGACTTCCCCATACAGGAGAACAGGGAACTCATTAACGACCAACGCGACGGCTTTGCTGTCCGGCAGATCACTTCAACTGCTGCTGATCCTTCCACTCATCATGTTGAGTTTATGGTCCCGTGCACAGGAACGGATTGTGGATGATGCCGCAATTACCAAGTACCGGTCATTTCAGATTGAAACCTGGCTGGCCCAATATGAATCTGTTTTTATGCCTGCCGTTGGTGTCAACCATTGGTGGGAGCTGGGGGCCGGCTTGGTGTTCGATACCGGGGAACGCACCGGATTTGCAGGCTTGATGCTCGAAACCAAGTTTATTAATACCGATTACGAAGATGCCGGGCAGTCATTTGGACTGGTTGCCGGAACCATTCTGAATAATCATTTCAGATCAGAGGAATATTATGCCTACATCCCTTACAGCAGACTGATTCTGTGGGAGAGCTCAGTGATGCATGTCAATGCCGGGGTATCCCGGCATGCTGAAAATAATGATGACGGTATAATGGAAATGCATTTTATTTATGGGGTCAGGAGCGATTTCGGCGTTCACGAACGATTCGATATCCTTGCAGGAATTTTTGCTGAAAACCTGGAGCCGGGCTTCTATGCCGGGTTTCGCTATCATCTCTTCCCCGATTTGTTGGAAATCATCGGAACCTACGGCAGAGGGTTTACACCGGGAATGCGATTTCCCGGCCTGAGCCTGCAACTTTCTTTTATTCCCGACCAACTTTGGTAAATCTTTGAACCACCTGAAAATCCACAGTTATGAAGTATACGAACAACCTTTTGAGGAAACTGGATTCGATCATTCAGGCACCTGATGCCCCTGAATTGCTGAAAACGGTAAGCCGGGAAGTGCATCCTGCCATCCTGGCCAATCGCCTGGAGGAAAGACCGGATGAAGAAATTTTCAATCTGCTTGAAGTCTTCGATCTGGATACCAAAGCCTTTGTGCTCAGTCACTTTTCTAAAGAAACCGCCCGGGCTTTAGCAGCTATGTACAGCGATGAAGATCTGGCTGACATCATTGAACGCATGGCGCACGATGATCGGGTTGACCTGATCCGGAATCTTCCCGCAGACCGTCGGGAACCACTGCTCTCCAATGTATCTGAAGATGATCGCGAAGATATTCTCAGACTGATCCAATACCCTGAAAATTTCGCCGGGTCACTGATGACCTCCGACTTCGTAAGGCTTCGCAGAGAAATGACCGTGGATGAAGCCATGGTCAGGATCAGACATGTAGCCAAAGATCGCGAAACCATCTATTACACCTACGTAGTAGACGAATCCGGTGTATTGATCGGCATCATCTCACTCAAAAATCTCATACTTTCCAATCCGACCAGCCTTATCGCCGATGTTATGTACACCGAGGTGGTGAGCGTAAGGGTGGATGAAGAACGGGAAGAAGTGGTGAAGCACCTCACTAAATACGAACTGATTGCCGTACCGGTGGTTGATCACAGCAACCGGCTGGTGGGTATCATCACGTTTGATGATGTGATGCATGTGCAGGAGGAAGAAGCCACCATCGACTTCCACAAGATGGGTTCGGTGGGCCTCATGGACATAAGTCTGAAGGATGCTCCCGTCACCAAACTCTTCATCAAAAGAGCCCCATGGCTACTGATATTGGTGTTTATGAACATCTTTTCAGGCGCGGGCATCGCATATTTTGAAGACACCATCGAAGCAGTGGTAGCCCTTGTATTTTTTCTGCCCCTGCTTATTGACAGCGGCGGAAATGCCGGCTCTCAGGCCTCTACGCTTATGGTTCGCGCACTGGCCACCGGCGATGTCCGTATCCGCGACTGGATGCGCCTCTTTGGCAAAGAAATTCTGGTTGCCCTATCCATCGGCTTGGCCATGGCCATTGCGGTATCCTTTATTGGCTTTTTCCGCGCAGGAACCGACGTCGCCGTAGTGGTATCCATCACCATGATCTGCTGCGTAATGGTTGGAAGCCTGCTGGGAATGTCACTGCCATTCCTCCTCCAAAAGCTGAAGTTCGATCCCGCTACTGCCAGTGCACCTCTCATCACCTCTGTGGCAGATATTGCCGGTGTTCTCATGTACTTCGGTATAGCTACCTGGTATCTTGGCGTGGGTTCTTAAGCACACTTCCCCCAGTTTTCCACTGATGGGCATGATATTTTTTATTCATAGCTCTTTGTGGAGTGCCTCCGGCACTTTTTATAGACTTTAGCTTAAGTGGAAGTAGAGCGAAGCGGAACTTTTACATGGCAGAGGAGGGTGGCTGCTGCCGGGATATGAAGGCCTGAGTGAGGGGCGTACCCTATGCGAAAGCTTAAATGTAATAGTGTCTCCGCCAGGACTCGAACCTGGATCTAGAGTTTAGGAAACTCCTATTCTATCCCTTGAACTACGGAGACAATGAGGACTGCAAAAATAACAATTCTCCGCCATTTTTGGTGAATCAGATTGGTTAGGTGTTTTAATCAATGGTAGGAGGCTGTGAGTGATGGTTGGGTTGTACAGGGCAGCTTTGAGGTGCGCTAAACTAATCTTTAATTGCGGTTGATCTGATTATTTCTGCCGGTGCAAAATCCCGGTTTTAGGTATAAGGATATCCGGGTTGCCTTATCTGCGCATTACACGCCCATTTTTTCCAGGTAGCTGATATAGGATTCCAGCACGCGGATATCGGCTGTGGCCCAGGGAAGTTTCCTAAGGTTTTCAGGCTGACCAAAAACTACGGCTTTGTGCTCTGTGGGCTTGATGGTTCCTTTGCAAATACAGCTAACAAAAGGATGAAGCTCAATGTGGAATAAATCATAACAGTGCTTTACAGGTGGCAAAGCATCCAGAATGTCAATTTCTATCTGAAGTTCTTCCATTATTTCACGGTGAAGGCAGGCTTCAGCCGTTTCACCATGTTCAATTTTTCCACCCGGAAACTCCCAACACAGGGGTTGGCTCATCTTTTCACTGCGCTGGGCAGCTAGTATATCACCTCTGCTGTTGGTAATGATGGCACATGATACTACAATATGTCTTTCATTGCTTTCCATAACTAAACACTGCAAACCCGGATTTCCGGGTTACCAAAGTTACACGATTTAAGTATGGAACAGCATAATTTTATCTTTTTATTCGGTTTTGGCACCATGAGTATATTCCTCAGCTGGCAGGAAGCTTCAGATCGTTTGAAGGCAGGCAACCGCCGCTATGCACTCAACCGGTTTCAACTGCCCGATGTAAGCATACAGCACCGCAAAGGCATGCTGGAGGCTCAGCATCCGTTTGCAGCCATCCTCTCCTGTTCCGACAGCCGGGTACCCCCAATCTCATTTTTAATCAGGGACTGGAAGACCTTTTTGTGGTCAGAATAGCGGGCAACATGGCCACCACCGACGCCCTGGCCAGCATTGAATACATCGTGGCAGCACTGGGAGTTAATCTGGTAGTGGTGCTTGGGCATCAGCAATGCGGTGCAGTGTCGGCAGCTAAGCACCCCGGGCCGTACTCCGAAAATCTCAGCTACCTGTTCAGCTTTATACGTCCTGCCTTTGAGATCACTCAACCCGAAACCGTGGATGACGCAACCATGATCAACGCACACCATGCTGCAGGCACCATCAAGGAGCGGTCAACGCAGATAGCCCGCAGGGCTGAAGCCGGCACTTTACGCATTGTTCCGGCTTTCTATGCGCTGGACACCGGGATAGTAAGCTGGTTGTAAACACCGGAGGTATCCCGTTTTGTGAGGGGCATAGGCGGGGAAACATTTTCTGAACCCGACAATTCCAAATTCCGGATTGAGTACAACAAAAAGTTATACATAATAAAAATCGTGAAGGTCATAAACATGGCTGCAAGCATAGCTCAGCAGAGCCCATTATTTTTGGTAGATTTGTGGAGACTAACAACCGGGAACCAATGGATGCGGATACTTTTAAGAATTGTGTAATAGCTTTTTTTTACAGAGGGTGGCTTGTGTTTTTTGGGATAGCTCTTTGTGGGGTGGAGGCCGGTGCGCAGTGGCCTGCTTCCAATATATATGTGTTCAATGTTGTTTACGAGCGCGGTGAGCCCAGGCTGATACAGCCGCGGTACCTGACTGCTGATAATGCCACAGGCTACAACAATCAACCGCATTTTCACAATAACACGCTGTATATTTCCTCTGCCTCGGCAGATGACCGGCATACGGATATCTGGGAGCTTGATGTAGTGCGTGGGATCAGAAGCCGGTTAACCCAAACGCCGGTGAGTGAGTTTTCCCCAAAAACCCATGCTGCATTTCCTGACCGGCTTTTTACCATTGTGATAGAGCAGGACGGCAGCACGCAGCGATTGTGGGAGTACCCGCTCAGGCCCAGGCGGCACGGTATTATTGCTTTGCCACAACCCCTGGATGCCGGGTATTACGAGTGGCTGGGCAGGGACCGCATTGCCATTTTCAGGGCCAATGATTCACTCAGTACCGAAATTGCACGGGTATATCCTGCATACCGGGTTATGCATACCTTTACCGATGTGGGGCGTTGTTTCCAGTATCTCGGCAACAACCTTCTGGCAGCAGTACGCAGCATCAACGGAACGGCTTATCTGGGCACTATTCATGTGGAAACCGGGCATTGGGAACCCATTATCAGTATGCCCGGAAACAGTGTTGATTTTGTGCGCGGAACCAATGGCCATTACTGGGCAGGCAGTGGCTCATCTTTATACACCTTCAATCCCCACCGGCACAATCAGTGGCAGCGTGTTGCAGATTTAAGCGAGTACGGAATCACCGGCATCACCCGTCTTGCGCTTAGTGTTTCAGGCCTACTTGCTCTGGTTGATCAACCGGAATAACATGACTGGCTCTTCTCCTTACTTTGTCAGCGTTCCTGTCGGGCAATTTCGCTCATTCTCGGATAAGGCAGTGCGTCAATAATGCTGCGGATGCTGTCCTGATGGGCAAAATAACCGGGCAGCTCCTCCTCCGTAAGCGGTTCGGGTGACGGAAGGTCTTCTGACAGGAAATCCACTTGTTGTCCGTTTTTCCAGAATCGAAGGCAGACGTGCGGGCCGCTGGAAAGTCCTGTACTGCCCACATAACCGATCACATCGCCCTGCCGCACGCGAACTCCGTTTCTGATGCCGGTGGCAAAGTTTTGCATGTGCAGGTATTGACTGCCGTAAACGTGGTCATGCGTCATACGTATGTAATAACCATTTCCGGCCGAATAACTGGCGCGATCGATCACGCCGTCGGCAAGGGCAAGAATTGGGGTGCCGTGAGGTGCAGCAAAATCGGTGCCCAGGTGAGGGATGGTTCGGTCAAGTACCGGGTGACGCCGCTGCAAGTTAAACCGGCTGGATATTCTCGAAAATTGAACCGGCGCTTTGAGAAAAGCTCTTCTCATGGGTCGGCCTTCAGGGTCGTAAAATCCGGCATACCGATCATGATCGTAATAAATGGCGTAGATCTTTTTTCCCTGGGTTTCGAAATATGCTGCGGTAATGCGACCCACATCCTTTGCTTCTCCTTCGATATAGATCTCCTCGTACATTAGCTTGAACCGGTCACCGGGCTGTACCCTGTGAAAGTCAACGGCCCAGGCCAGGGCATCTTCCATCATGTTGAAAAGCCGGACACTCAGTCCATTCTCCTGCATGGCATTCCACAAAGAGGTGTAAATAACTCCGGCTGCGGTGCGCTCAATGGTTTTTACATTGCGTTCTACAAATTCAACGTGAGGCTCGCCCCGCAGATGAAACAGCACATAGGAAAAGGGGCCGGGTTCGTACACCATGAACTGAGCGTATTCAGGGTCATTGCGGTGAGCAATAATGACGTAGGGCTCGCCGGGTTCAATTTTTCGCAAATCGAAAACCGCACCACTTCGGCGTACCAGCTGAATGGTATGATTATAGCTCACATGATAGGGGCGCAGCATATCAAACAGGAATTGATTCTCCTGCACCTTGTTCTCAATAAAAATGTAGTCATCGGCCCGAAGTCCGTAGCGCATTTCGGGTAAAATCATGGGCAAGGTACCATGCAGCCCGTCGCCGTTTTTACCGGTAACGTATTTGGTATAGGATACAAATCCACCCAGGGTAAATATCAGTAGCAGAAAAGAATACAAAAACACTTTAAGCAGTTTCCCGTATCCCCGGCGTTTCACCGGTTTTGTTTTGCCCTGCTTCTGAATGCGGATCTCTTTTGCCGGCGCTTTTACGGGATGATCATCGCGTTTTCTTATTTGTAACTTTGGCCTTCCTTGATGATCTGCTGGTTTCATAACTTTTGTGTGGTCACATGCCTGCCTTAAAGAATGAGATCGGGGCTGCATGCTGCCAACACAAAAATATGGTTTTGATTGTTGAGGAGCGAATTTTGGTATGAAAATGATTTACAGCAGATTAAATTGGCCATGCATATAAAATTGGCACTATATCTGCGGGGCTTTCTCTTCCTCCCTGGCAGGCACGGCAAAATGAAGCCCGTCAATGATCTGCTTCAGGCTGTCCATATAGGCAAAGTAGCCCGGCAGCTCCTTTTCGGTAAGGGGTTCAGGGGAAGGCAGGTCTTCTTTCAGAAAATCGACCTGTTTGCCGTTTTTCCAAAACCGAAAACACACGTGAGGGCCTGTAGCTAATCCGGTACTCCCCACATAACCGATTACCTGGCCCTGCCTCACACGGACGCCGTTTCTGATGCCGGAGGCAAAACGTTGCATGTGAAGATACTGGGTTTCGTAAACCCGGTCATGCTTAATGCGAACATAATATCCGTTACCGGCCGAATAGCTGGCGCGTTGCACTGTGCCATCGGCAACGGCCACAATCGGGGTGCCGTAAGGTGCTGCAAAATCGGTTCCCAAGTGAGGGATATTCCGCCGCAAAATGGGATGCATCCGATTGAGATTGTAACGGCTCGAAATTCTGGAAAACTGAACCGGAGCCCTGAGGAATGCCCTTTTCATGGGCCGGGCCTCGGTATCGTAATAGCCGGTGAAGTTCTCATGTTCAAAATAAAATGCGTAGTATGGTTTGCCCTGCGTCTCAAAATAGGCAGCAGCAATTTTGCCAACATCCTTCACTTCGCCTTCTACCAGTTTCTCTTCAAACAACAACTTAAACCGATCGCCGGGCTGAACTCTGTGAAAATCGATGGTCCATGCCAGGGCGTCCTCCATCATGGCGATCAGACGAAAACTCATGCCATTGTCGCGCATGGCATTCCAAAGTGATGAGGTTATGACGCCACTTCCCGAGCGATATTGAATTTCGATATCCCGCTCCACCAGCTCCACATGCATGTCATCCTGAAAATCGAAAAGAACATAGGAAAAGTGGCCTGGTTCATAGACCATGTAAAGAGCCGTATCGGGCCGGGACTTGTCGGAAATGATCACATAAGACCTGCTCGCCTGCAAGCGGCGAATATCGAATACGTCGCGGCTGCGTTCAACCACCTGCAGTACCTGATTGTAACTGATGCCGTGGTCTCTGACCATGTCAAAGAAAAACTGGTTGGGTTGTATGGTATGCTCACTGAAGTGGTATTCGTCTACTCTGAAGCCGTAGCGGATTTCGGGAATAACAACCGGGAAAGAGCCATGAATCACTTCACTTTGCTGCCCTACAGTATAGGTTGAAAAGGTGAAAATTCCGCCGCCAATAAACAGCAGTACCAATACTGCAAAGAGTGAGTTTTTCAGGGCTTTGTTTCTTTTACCAGAAGCGGTATTGTTCTGATTTTGATCCTGAAGGTTGAGGTCGGATTCCGTTTCCGGCGCATCCTGCCGGCTGAGTTGATTGATCTGGAGGTTTCTGCGGTCTATACTGTCAATAGGCTTCATATCGGATTTGGCTACACTAACGGATCAAAACTTCTTTCACAACCCCTTCACCCAGTTTTTCGTTGAGCCGGGCGGCAATTTTATCCCGGTTCATGTGCAATTCATGCCTTAGTGGGGCAGAATCGATACTCAGTACCAGCTTGCCGCGGATGAAACCAACCTTTTGCGTTTTTGAGGCTATACCCGGACCCATCATGTCATTCCAGGTCTGGTGAATGTGGTGCCTGAGCAATGCATCTTTGTGTTTGTAAGTATTGACAAACAATTTTAAGGCTTCACCCAGGCTTTGTTCATTCGATTTTCGCATGCAATTTCAAGTGGCGGATTGCTGGAGCAAAGGTACAAAATAATGACCGACACCCGGGGGAAAGAATTTGCCGTCTGAACTATGCTTTAGCCTCACAGGCCGCCTGCAGCAAGGTGTTTGAGCCAAACGGAAGCACTTGAAAATTGATCATTTTTCTGGAAGAATGCCCTGTTCCCGGGTTGCTGTGCCGGCATCAATCAGGTACCAGTTGACCGGTATTCCGTGTTGGCGACTGATATGTTCAATGCGCTCGCGGTCGGTATCCGTAATCCAAACCTGGTCAAAAGCTCCATCACCAAGCCAGGTGAAAATGCGTTCTACGCGTCGGATATCAAGCTTGGCAAAGATATCGTCAAGCAGCAATAAAGGCTTCTGCTTCATGCTCTCTTTCATCAGTGCATACTGGGCAAACCTCAGTGCCAGCACAATGGATTTTCGCTGGCCCTGGCTGGCATATTTCTTGACGGGGTTTCCGTTGAGATTGATCAGCAGGTCGTCTTTATGCACCCCGGAAGTGGTGCGCTGCAAAATGCGGTCGCGGCTTGCATTTTTTCGGAGTATTTCACCCATATCAGCGGACAGCAGCGGACTGAAATAGCTGATATCGACTGTTTCATGGCTCCCTGCTATACTCTGGTAGGCTGTATTAAACAAAGAGCCATATAAACTGATAACCTCACTTCGCCTTCTTGCAATTCTCCCTGCGGGAGGTATGAGTTTTTGGTCATAGCTTTCCAGAAGCAGTGGCTCAAAGGTTTGTTGTCCGGCTGTATCTTTGAGGTATTGGTTGCGCTGCCTGAGCACTTTACCGTAAACCATCAGGTCTCTCAGGTAATCGTGATCCATCTGAGCGATCATGGCATCCAGAAACTTTCTGCGATTTTCACTGCCTTCCATAATCAGGTTTTGATCATCGGGAGCTACCATCACCACGGGAAAGCGGCCTATGTGGTCAGCCTGTTTGTCGCATACTTTGCCGTCGGTTTCAAAAACCTTTTGCTTACCCGGCTGACATTTGGCAGCGACGTGATGTTGCTTTCCATCGTGTTGAACAATGGCTTCGGCCCTGAAAAAATCCGCACCGTGCTGCATGATCTGGGTGTCCTGTAGGGCTTGGTTGCAACGTGTCATGCATAAAAAGTGAATAGCCTCCAGAATGTTGGTTTTGCCTGACCCATTGAAACCGATGAGCGCAAAAATGCCTGGATCGGCTTCAATTTCCAGATGGCGGTAATTTCTGAAATGGGCGAGTTTTAACCGGCGAATAAACATAGAAACAGCAATGGGAAAGTGCAAAACTACGAATCAAACCCGGAGCATGTCATAGTGTTTCCTGTATTGGAAAAGCAATAAATTCTCTTTACCTTTGCCCGGCTAAATTTACAGTGAAAATCACCTTGTTATGGGAGCTACCAAAACAGCCTTGAAATTCTCCAAAAAAACCTATGTAGAGTGGTACACCCTGATGCTCAGGATTCGCAGGTTTGAAGAAAAAACCCTGCAAATGTACGGCATGCAGAAGATACGCGGATTTTGTCATGTTTATATTGGACAGGAAGCAGTGGCTGCCGGAATCATGTCGGCCATTCGTCCCGAAGACCCCATGATAACTGCCTACAGGGTACACGGTTTGGCGCTGGCCAAAGGTATACCGGCCCGGGAGTTGATGGCTGAATTGTTTGGCAAAGCCACCGGCAATGTCAGTGGTAAGGGAGGTTCCATGCACTTTTTCAGCAGGAAACACAGATTTTTTGGCGGGAACGGTATTGTGGGAGCACAAATTCCACAGGGAGCCGGCATTGCCCTGGCTGAAAAATACAAAGGAACCGACAATGTATGCATTACCCTTTTCGGGGATGGTGCTGCCAGGCAGGGTTCTTTGTTTGAGACATTTAACATGGCGATGACCTGGAAGCTGCCGGTTATTTTTGTTTGTGAAAATAATGGCTACGCCATGGGAACTTCAGTGAAGCGAACCAGCAACGTGGAGGAAATTTACCGCATTGGTGATGCTTTTGACATGCCCAGTGAACCGGTTGACGGAATGAATCCGGAAGCTGTTCATGAAGCCTTTAGCCGCGCACTGAAGTATGTACGCAGTGGCAAGGGGCCGTTTTTCCTTGAAGTGAATACTTACCGGTACAAAGGCCATTCAGTGTCTGACCCCGGCAAATACCGCAGTAAAGATGAATTGAAGGCTTATATGGACAAAGATCCCATTAAGATGCTGGAAGCTATGATGCTTGACAATAACGTGGCTTCTGAGGACGATATCAAAAAAATAAAAAATCAGGTGAAAGAGGAAATTGAAGATGCCGTGAAGTTTGCTGAAGAATCTCCGCTGCCTAAGCCTGAAGACCTTTATGTCCATAATTACGTACAGGAAGATTATCCTTTTATTAAGGAGTAAGTTCCAGGGCTTTTTCTTTTTACTTTCATCACGATATCTGATATTTAGATACTAATTCTATTTTTGCGCAAATTTTTTCGAATGGCTAAGAGAAACAAAAAAACAAGAGCGGATGAAACCCTGATTGATATCAATCAGGCCAGGGATCAGGCGCAGACTTATGTAGAAAAAAACCAGAATATCATATTCGGGGTACTGGCCGCCATAGTGCTTATAGTGGGCGGATACATGGGTTACCGATACCTTTATCAGGCTCCGCGTGAAGCCCGTGCCATAGAGCAAATGCATCGCGCAGAGTATTTTTTCCGCCAGGATTCGTTTGCCAAAGCGCTTACTGATCCGGGAGGCGGGTATCCCGGCTTTCTCGAAATTGCCGATCAATACGGTAATACCCGTCCGGGCAACCTGGCTAAATATTACATTGGCATTTCATACCTGAATCTGGGACAGTTTGATGCAGCCATTGCCTATCTCGAAGAGTTTAAGCCAAGGGGCACCATTACACCGGCGCTTAAGTTTGGCGCTATTGGCGATGCTCATGCAGAACTGGGACGTTACGATCAGGCGCTGCGCCAGTACAAACGCGCATCGGAAACCAGAACCAACAAGTTTATCACGCCATACTATCTGCACAAATACGGACTGCTGGCTGAAAAACAGGGGCAGTACCGCGAAGCACTGGAGGCATTTAAGAAGATCCGCCGCGATTACCCGCAAAGTGTGCAATTCAGGGATACCGAAAAGTACATTGGTCGTATTGAAGCAAAAATGTCACTGCGTTAGGTGCCGGTTTAGTTATGTCTTCAGCAGATAAAAACCTTTCCGATTACAGTGCCGATGCCATTCAGGACAGCTCGGGCTTTATAATCGGAATTGTAGTGGCTGAGTGGAACCGGGAAATAACCGACAACCTGCTGACCGGTGCCCAGGATACCCTCGAAAAGCATGGCGTATCACCAGTAAACATCCCGGTTGAAATGGTTCCGGGATCGTTCGAACTGACCATAGGAGCCAGGATGATGCTGGCCAAATACAAGCTTGATGCCTTGATTTGCCTGGGTTGTGTGGTTAAAGGCGAAACCAGTCACGATGAGTACATCAATCACGCGGTGGCACACGGCCTTACTGAGATTCAGCTCTATACCGGAGTACCGTGCATTTTTGGCGTAGTTACTACCCTGAATATGGAACAGGCCCGCGACAGAAGCGGTGGCCAACACGGCAACAAAGGTGTGGAATGCGCAATAGCTGCACTCCAGATGGCTCATCTTCGCCGTAAACTTGCCGGGGCAGAACTGAAAATCGGCTTCAGAAAGTAATTTTTTTTCATAAATCCCTTCATCACTATACAATGAACGGGGATTTATTTTACATTTGCACCATCTATGGGTTCCCTGTAAGTGTATGCTTACAGGGGATTTTTTTGTCGACCGGAAACCGGCCCAATTATGAAACTCGACAGCGAATTTATTACCAAGTTCGAAGCAATCAAAAGCTTTATGATGGGTCATGAGACCTATCAGAACTATATTGACCAGATTGATCAGGAAAGCTTTGATGCCATGAAGGCCACTTTAGATCCTTATCTGATGGCCTTGTTCAATGATGTAGCCGGTAAAGCTCCACTCCAGTTGATCGCACTGGAAGACCTCATCATGGATGAGGAGTTGGAAGGTTTGTTTTTACCGGAAATCCTCACGTTCAATGTGCTGAGAGCCAGCGTGAATGATAAAAGTAAGTTTACCCGTACACCGGACAGGCTTGAAAGGATCATCAGGTTTATCTGCATTAGCCCGGGCTTTGACTTCATCAAAAATACGATCAGGCTTCCGTTAAGGCTTTCCCTGGTGATGAGCAGCAGTATATGGGGGCATAAGCTGGCGGAATCCATACAGGCCAGGCGTTCCCGTGAGTATATCCTGCAGCAGTTGCAGGAAGCACGCCGCGATGAACATGCCAGTGCACTGCAATACAAACGTTTGCGCGACACCTACAGGCACATTGCCTATCAATCGGCTCCGGTGCCCGTGCCGGGTTCAACCTGGAAAATACAGTATATCGACTTTCGCAAGTTCATCATTGACCGCATCAACCACAGTCAGGATAATGCTGCGCTCAAGCCCAGTATTTACGAAATGCTGAATGAAGAATATTTTTCCGGTTCGGAAGAGATCATAGAGCTGCTGATTTTGCTTGCTCACTTTTTTGAACTGGAAGATGACGATTTTGAGGCCGTGGAGGAATTGTTTGCGCGATTCAGGGCAAATCATTCCAGCTTTAACGAAGTGTACTTTGACATTTTGCGGTCATTGCTGCTCAAAGACGAGCTGACATTTTCCACTTCCAATGCCGCCATTATCTCTGATTTGCTGGAAAGCACCAAAGGTGGTGATGATCTTACCGAGTTCTATCATCTGATGACGGCATGTGATGAATCAGAACTGCTCACAGAAGATTTTGTGGCCAAGGTTGAGCTGTTCAGCAGCCAGCACAGGGAGCTGGTTCCGGTAACCTCATGCCTCAAAATAATCCTGTTACAGATCATCGATCACGAAATTTCTGAAATTCTTGGCTCAGATTATACAACTTTACCTGATCGTATTTACCTTTACGACCGTATTGCAGAGGCTTTCCTTGAAGCCAGCTACAGAGAATCAGTAGCCGAAGTGATTGTTGGTCATCTCAAAGTACTGATGTTTTATTACGACAAATCTGAGCCTGAATTCAAGGAAATCAAGAAAATGGTGGGCGGTACGCCAGTTGATTACGGTTTTATTACCATGAAGGAAATCCGGTCACTTTACCGTCAGCACCAGGCTGAACAAAAAACTAAAGAAAATAAATAAAAAGCTTCTAACTTTGGAGCTTAAAGATAAATCACGTTAGGGTTCATTAAGGTGTATTGCCTCGTACAACTGTACGGGGCTTTTTTTTGCCCAGACAGTACGCGGTATTCACATTCGTCTTGAAATCTGCCTTGTGAGAAATTGCTAAACGGGCAGCACAGGAGTAACGGTTAAAGCTATTCTCCCGGGTATTAGCGGTTGATTCTTAATTTTATATATCTTTTTGTTTTTCAAAAATTTAGCCATAGCTTAGCGAGGTTACCTGTTGCGAAACTTTTTTCTGTAAACAAAGAGGTATAAAACAACATTCACCGTCAGTGCCAATCCACCCAGTATCCATTGCCATTGTGGCGTGAGCCCGGCCGGGTATATGATGGGAACTAGGTAATGCTCAATAAACCCACCCGAAAAACCATCTTGCCGTGCCAATCTGCGGAAATGGTTTTCAAGCGGAGTGAGCGGGCAGATCCACCCGGCAAAACCAATGAGAATGCCCCATACTGCAGCCGGAATATGTAACACAATGGTCCATCGCTTCCATAGTACCAGCAATGCTCCGGCTATCACATAGATGATAAACAGCAGGTGAATAACCATCACAACATCTGCCAGTAAGCCATAGAAATTGTGCATGTTCCCCAAAAGGATCATGGTGATCAGTTCAGCAGTTCCACAATGCCGGCTATGCCCTGTCCACCACCAACACATGCAGTTACCAGGCCGTACTTGCCGTTTCTCCGTCTCAGTTCATTGATGATCTGGGTAGTGAGTTTTGCCCCGGTACATCCCAGGGGATGCCCCAAAGCAATAGCACCGCCATTGACATTCACGCGTTCGGGATCTAAACCGGCCTCTCTGATTACCGCTAAGGCCTGTGCGGCAAAAGCTTCGTTCAGTTCAATCAGGTCAATATCAGCCAGGCTCAGTCCTGCCTGTTCTAAGGCTTTGGGAATGGCAGCACAGGGGCCGATGCCCATATAAAGCGGCTCTACACCGGCCACAGAACACGATACCAGGCGTGCTATTGGTTTCAGGTTCAGAGATTTCACCATCGACTCGCTGACCACCAAGGTAAAGGCAGCTCCGTCGGATGTTTGGGATGAATTGCCTGCCGTTACCGTGCCACCGTTGGCGAACACGGGTTTGAGTGCTGCCAGTGCTTCTTCCGATGTATCTTTACGTACCCCCTCATCAGTATCTACCGTCCATTCTGCTGTAACACGTTTGTCATTTTCCACTTTGACTTCCTCAACCTTTACCGGAACTATTTCATCCCTGAACAATCCCTTGTCTATGGCATTGGCTGCCTTGCTGTGCGATTGGTAGGCAAACTTATCCTGATCTTCCCGGGAAATCCCGTATTTTTTGGCAACAGCTTCCGCGGTAAGGCCCATGCCAACCACATAGTCCGGTGTGTCGGTAGCTACCCGGTAATTTGGTGCCAGCTTGTACCCCGTCATGGGAATAAGGCTCATGCTTTCTGCTCCGCCGGCAACAAATATTTCCCCCATGCCTGCCCTGATCTTGGCCGTAGCCATGGCTATGGTTTCCAGACCCGAAGCACAGTATCTGTTGACAGTGACGCCGGGAACATCCTTGCCCAATGCTCTCAGGCTGATCTGCCTGCCAATCTGCAGGCCTTGTTCACCTTCAGGATTGGCACAGCCTACCAGTACATCATCCACCATGGAGGGTTCAATACCTTCGGTATCGGCAATCAATTTTTGAATGACTTCAACGGCAAGGTCATCGGAGCGCATAAAGCGAAATCCGCCTTTACCTGCTTTTCCTACTGCGGTTCTGTATGCCTGAACTATATAAGCTTCCATTATTTCTTGTTTCGGTATTTACGATATCGGTTAGTTCCTGAGCGGTTTGTTGGTCTGCAGCATGTGCTGTATTCTCTCCAGGGTCTTTGGTTCGCCGCATAAACTCAAAAATGCCTCCCTTTCCAGATCGAGAAGATAATTTTCGCTGACTTGTTGTACACTGCTCAGATCGCCGCCACACAATACGTAGGCCATTTTATTGGCAATCTTTACATCGTGTTCTGAAGCATACCGTCCCAGCTTAAGGCTGTGTGCACCAATGTAAAGCGCACCGAGGCCGGTTCGGCCAAGCACGGTAATATCCATTCTGGGGATGGGTTGGACGTAACCGGGTGACATCCGGAGTACAGCTTTTTTGGCTTCGGCTATATTTCTTTCCACGTTCATGCAAATCTCGTCCTTCCCTTTGATCAGGTAGCCGTCGTTGAATGCTTTGAAGGCCGAAGTGGAAACGGTAGCCATGGCAATGGTTTTAAACCGCTCAAACAGCACGGGAATATGCGTTTCGTCTTTTTGCATGGCATCCGAAGCCCGTACGGCAAACTCTTTGGTGCCTCCCCCGCCCGGAATCAATCCTACTCCGGCCTCTACCAGCCCAATGTAAGATTCAGCTGCCGCCACCACTTGATCGCAATGCATACTCATTTCGCAACCTCCGCCAAAAACAAATCCCTGAGTAGCAGCAACAACCGGAATGGCTGAATACCGGCATCGCATCATGGTTTTCTGAAACATACTTACGGCCAGGTTAAGTTCATCCCACTCCTGCTGAAATGCCATCATCCCTATTAGCATCAGGTTTGCACCTACCGAGAAATTAGCAGCGTGATTACCGATAACGAGTCCGGCCCATTCACCTTCTTCGGCAATGTCTATAGCTTTGTTGATTCCGCCTAAGATGCCCTCACCAATGGCATTGGCTTTGCTGCTGAACTCAAGACAAAGCACGCCGTCACCTATATCGTGAACCGTACACTCACTGTTTTGGTACACCGGTTTTTGTTCCCTGACATGATCCAGAATAACGAGCCCTTCCATTCCCGGAACCGGAATGTGCTTTTTCTCATCAGGGCTGTACACCATGGACTTTCCTTCGCGGATTTCGTAAAAGGAGGTAATACCAAACCCCAGCATTTCGTCAACCCAGTCTGCAACACTATCTCCCTGTGCCCTTGCATCTTTTAATCCCTGCTCTATACCAATGATATCCCAGTATTCGAAAGGGCCGTACTGCCATCCAAACCCTGATTTGAGGGCTGCGTCAATGCTGTGGATATGGTTGGTAATTTCCGGCACTCTATTGGATACATAGGCAAACAATCCAAGCAGCGATCTTCTTATGAGTTGTCCTCCGGCATCATCAGCATCGCGATACCAAAATCTGATCCTCTTGACGGGGTCTTCAATTTGTTTCGACTTGTCGAGGGAAGCCAGTTTTACCGGTCCCGGTGCACCATATTCCAGGGTTTCGAGATTGAGCTCATGAATTACCGTGCGGCCTTGCTCGTCTTTTTCGCCGGTTTTGCGGTAAAATCCCTGTCCCGATTTGTTACCCAGATATCCCTTTTCAATAAGATGTCCCAAAAATTGCGGTGTTTCAAAAACACTTCGCTGTTCGTCTTCCGGGCAGTTTTCACGTATCCCTGCGAGTACATGGGCTGCAGTATCCAGTCCTACCAGATCACCCAACCGAAACGTGCCTGTCCGGGGACGTCCAATGGCGGGACCGGTAAGCTTATCGACCAATGAAAGCGGCAGACCAAGCTCTAGGGTCAGGTGAAAGATTTTAGCCATGGCATAAACGCCAACCCGGTTGGCAATAAATGCAGGGGTATCTTTACACAGCACTGTCTTTTTGCCGAGATACCGATCGCCAAATTGTATGAAAAAAGCGGTAACCTCCGGCAG
>JBJHCA010000058.1:17532-21636 GCA_050485785.1 Saprospiraceae bacterium
GGTTTCAGGAGTCGGAATAACTTCCAGCAGCCGTAAATAGCGCGGCGGATTAAAAAAATGGGTTCCGCAAAAATGTTTTTGAAAATCATCACTTCTTCCCTTTGTCATCAAATGGATAGGAATACCGCTTGTATTGGAGCTTACCAGGCTTCCTTTTTTACGAAATGCATCGACCCGCTCAAAAATGCTATGCTTAATATCCAATCTTTCAACGACCACCTCAATGATCCAGTCGCAATCTTCTATTTTACTGAAGTCGTCATCAAAGTTTCCGGTTTCAATACTACGGATATGACCCGGTTTGTAAAAAGATTCGGGTTTGCTTTTGAAGGCCTGTTTTAGTGCATTATCTGCCATGCTATTGCGCGGTGCTTTTTCATCGCGTGGAGGAATATCCAGTAATAAGACTTTAAAGCCGGCACCGGCCAGCAGTGCTGCAATACCTGAGCCCATAATACCCGAACCGAGGACTGCAACTTTTTTGATGGTGTATTTCATATAATCGAGATAATTTTTTTAGTGGCGCAAACTAGCGAAAATTCGCTAAGTGGAAAAACCAATGGTACATTTACCTCTATAACAGAAAAGTTTTTTAGATGATTTAAGTGAAAGTAGAAAATTCATGGCTTTTTGATTATAAAGCCGGAAAGACTTTTTTTCATCTTAAAAATGCTTGCTCGGTAAGTCTTGCAAATAAGCATCGCTTTGTCGCAAATACTCATTTTATCAAATGCTAATATGCCAAGATTTCCCTCTGCTATTTTTTGCCAACCTGCTTTTTTATAAGTGTTTTTAATCTTTTTACAAAAATATATTATATATTTGCGCATATCATTGTTTGTATTACTTGATCAAGAAATTATCAACTCACTAAATTCATGAGAAATGAGATTAATATCTACTAATTTTATTCTATTTTTTTCTTTTTTAACTTTTGTAAATGGCCAGTATAGGCCAAGCGCTGATTGTGACAATTATAATGACTTTTTAAATCACAATATCGACGCTCTAAAACAGTTGACTGATACTATTTATGGTAGTGGTATTTTCTATCTGGATAGAAATCAACTAGAAGTATATGGTGATATGGAGCGATTAATTTTCCCATTACTGCACCTTGATGAGTACACTACATTCCAATTAACAAAAGAAACCCAAAGTCGCTTTGACGAGTATGTAACTTATAGAAAGTATCAACAATATTATAAAGATGTTCCAGTAGAAGGCGGAGGATATACAGGTGTATTTGAAATTCCATGGCCACCATTACCACATCCATGCGCAGAAGCTAATATGATGGTTCCCTATATATTTTCAGGTATTGAATTAGAAGTGGAGCCTGCAATTGATTCAACTGATTTAATGAGTTTATTGTCTGCTGATACAATACACAGTTTTGAACTGGTAATATCGCACAATGTTACGTATAATTGCGAATATAACTTGGCTTGGAAAACGCATTATAGCAATCAAGATTCATCAAAAATAGTGTGGGTTGATACCGAAACCGGTTCAATATTAAAAGAAAGTTCAGCATATTACTATTTAGATGCCCCAACAGAAATATATGGCACTCAAAATCTAAATGATTTTACAGATGGTGGAGTAACCATGCTGCAAACCCCTGATGGTTCCGTTATAGCTTACGATATAAATAACTATCAGTTTTTTACCTGTAAAGTTCCACCTAATCAATATGACCCTGCTTGGATTCCAAATACTATAAATACACAATGGACTTTAAATGATGCGCCTGCGTCAATTTACCAGGCGTTTTATACTACTGTAATAGCTGTGGATATTTTGACAAATTTGGGAATAAATTTTGGGACTGTGCATGTTGGTGCGAATTGCGGCCGCACTGGTGCATATGCTAATGGCACTACAGAAACAGCATACATATCATTCGGAACACATCAGGAAGTTGGTCTTTCTTTCGCATTGTTTGATATAGTTGGTCATGAACTTGGACATGCAGTTACAAATGACTTTTGGGGAGGAAATATAAATAACCTCGGAAACAACTCACTTAAAGAAGGAATTTCAGATATGATTGGTACCTATGTAGAGTCAATTTTTCAAAATGAAATCGATTGGATTATAGGTGATGATGTACAAGAAATTGCTGATTTGGTTAATAGAAACCTAGAATTTCCAATATTTGATTGCTATGAAGATGTTTTAGAGGAAGCAAGTTCTCATACCAGATCAACTCCTTTTGGACACTGGTTTTATTTAATTACTGAAGGCGATAATACGACCGGAATACCATCCCTTGGCATAGAACATGCTCTAAACATTGTTTTAGAAGCACTAAATTTCACCTCAGGTACTAGCGATTATATTGATTTCATGGAAGCAACCCTAGCACTTGCACTAGATCAATTTGGAAGATGTACTGATGAATTTGTAGCCATTGCAAGAGCATGGGAACAAATTTGTGTTTCGACCGGCTATTCTGATTTTAATGGCTATGTTAGCAATTGTTATAATATATCCGGTCCATCACAAGTTTGTGAGGAAGACAATTATGCGGTTTTTTGCGTTAATAATGGCCCTGTGGGGGAGCAACATTATCGCTTTTATATTTTGGGTCCGAATAATACGGAATTTGAGTCTGTATGTGGAATGCAAGGAAACATACAACAGGAAGTCGGATGCAATTGCTTGATACTCAATAATTTTCCTAATTATAATTATTATCCCCAAACTATACGGATTATGGTTTATTCTCCTATACTTGGCATAGATTTTATAGAAGAGAAAAAGGTAAAAATACTGGATTGCGCTCAGGTTCATCCTAGTTGTGAAGCTTACCATTCCATTCATCAGCAACAAAAATCTCCTATACAGTTGACAGAAAACAAAACGGAACATTCTGAAATTTATGACCAAACCATTAAGACAAATGAAGAGGTTTTAATAGTGTACGATATTATAGGCAGAATACTCTACAAAGGAAACCCCATTGATTTTAACCTGGAATCCATTCAAACGTCCGGCCTTATACTAAAAGCCTTTTTAGATTCTAACCACCGCTTATTGAGAACAGAGAAGATTTTTAATCAATCCGCTTATTAAAAAAATAGCAAGATGAAGTATTCAAAAATGCATATTAAATGCAATCTTTTAGTGTGCGCATTGTTTTTTATGATGAGCACTCATTTTAATAGTTTAAGTGCTCAATCTCATCAACTTTATTTTGGACCTTCCTTGCATGCAAATTTTGTAACTATATTTGATCATGCCCAGAAATACTTTGATCATTCATTATATATTGAAAATTCAGGTATTGGAAATTTTACTCCGGGTATTGGCTTTAGAGTTGATAATTTGATTTCCAATAAATATTTATTCAGTGCTCAAGGCTCTTTGCATCAATCGTATACCAAAGGAGCTGTGATTCACTTTTATAGGGATCCTATCTTTTTAGACTTTTTTGATTATAGATTGTTGGTATCTGCAAACTATATGCCTGTAAAATCAATATTTATAGGTGGTGGTGCAGGCATGAGCTATATCCACACCGTAAGAGAATATTTTAATACCTTAAATATTAAACCAATCTCATATTTTGATCGTGAAAATACACAAGTAAATTCTTTTGATATAAGAAGAAAATCATTTTTCTATACCTTAAACATAGGTTATTTGCTTAACAATAAATTTGTTTTTGAAGCAAAATACAGCAAAGGTTTTGGGCAAATTGAAAAAAAAGACTACTATTACGGTAAGAGCCATTTTAAGTTAGATAGAACGATAACCTTGTCCTTTAGCTATTTATTTCAATGGCCGATTGGTGAAAGACGAAGTCGAGTCAACTGTCCGGGTTTGTAAGTTTTGAAAATTAGGAAGTTTTGTGTATATTTACTAAGTCTTTCAAAAATTTGTGGAGAATACGCTACAAAGGCTTCCCCAAAAATTCTAATCCGGAATCCATTCATACTTCCAGTCATGTAAGCTTCCCTTAATTAGAAGCATTTAAAACTAAAGTTTTCCAGTTATTGTCATTATCCTGTTGGAATGTGGGAAACTCAGAGAGTTTTCCATATTTCAATAGGAATTGTGTGGGTGTATAATACATTAAAGCCTTATGTGGCCTTT
>JBJHCA010000059.1:0-21408 GCA_050485785.1 Saprospiraceae bacterium
ACGAAATCTGCGCCTTAACCCCAAATAATGAAAAAATAAGAAAGACTATTATTTTGACTGAGGAACAACGACAAGTTCAACTTTTGTTCGGATTTTGAACTTGGGTGTCCCAGTGCGGAAGTCAGGAAAAAACCAAATCGTCAAAGACAAATTCATTCATTAGAAGATCCACCTATTACATTATCACCTAAATATTGATTGTAAATCACAGACTGTGATTAAAAAAAGGCTAGTGTTGCTGTATATCGTTGATGAATGGAAGTCGGGGTGACTGGACTCGAACCAGCGGCCTCGTCGTCCCGAACGACGCGCGCTACCAACTGCGCTACACCCCGAAAGTGCCGGCAAATCTATTAAACTTTTCAGAGATAGCCTGACAAAATAGCATAGAGTAATCCGGCATTCATTTTGTACAAATTGTTAGAAAACACACTTGAATGCCAACTTCAGAAAAGGGAAATTTTACAAAGCTAGTCAATTCCGAAACGCCGGTTCTTATTGATTTTTTTGCCACATGGTGCGGCCCATGCCAGGCTATGAGTCCCATTCTCAGCGATATCTCCGGTGAACTGGGCAACAAGCTTCGAATCATCAAAATAGACGTAGATAAAAACCAGGCTATAGCCCAAAAGTATCAGATCCGCGGTGTACCAACCCTGATGCTTTTTCAAAGCGGCCAACTACTTTGGCAACAAAGTGGTTTACCAACCAAACAAGCACTGCTTACTGTGCTGAAGCAAAGGCTCGGCATCCAATGAACTTAACCGCATTACTGACTATGGCTTTGTTTACCTGGGGAAGCAATGATTCTGCGACAGTGAGCAGCACGGCATTTAATTTTACCTTGCAAAGATTGCTCAACCACTCGATTCCTGTGATAAGTATCGACAGTCTGGCCCGTAACCTTAACTCGTACACCCTCCTCGATGCCCGCGAAGCGGAAGAGCACAGTGTAAGTAGTATCCGCGGAGCCCGGCATATCGGCTATCAGCATTTCGACATAAGCTGTATCAGTGACCTCGACCTGGACACCCCAATTGTCATTTATTGCTCCATAGGTGTGCGCAGCGAAAAAATTGGCGAAAAGCTCAAAACCGCCGGGTTTACCAACGTTCACAACCTGTATGGCGGCATTTTTGAATGGGTTAACCGGGGCAACCCGGTTTACGGGCATGATAAACAAACTTCCATGATACATGCCTACAGCCGACTCTGGGGAATTTGGCTGAGAAAAGGCGACAAAATTTATTGATACTTCATTGCCTTTCTATCGACAAGAGTACAACAAAAAGATATCCAAAATAAAGATCCAATGCCTAATAAGCCGACTGACGCTACCAAATACTATCCAGCCGGCTCCTCAACGAGGAATTCAAATTTTTACTAATTTGCGGATGTAATCAAATGGCGGCAAATTGCTGCCGGGGGCTCACTAAACCAAAAACCAGCTTATGAGGATATTGCTGTTTCTGTCTGCCGTATTAATGGCCACATCACTCATAGCTCAAACTCCTGTTCAAAAGATTCAGGGAACTGTAGTGGATCGTGCTAACCTGCAACCGCTGATAGGTGCTGCTGTGGAAGTGATTAGCCTGGATCCCCTGATGGGTACCGTAACTGACCTGAACGGGCAGTTTGTACTTGAAAAAGTTCCGGTAGGTCGCCACAGCATCAGGGTTTCTTACCTGGGTTATGAAACCTGGGAAACACAGAGCGCGGTGCTCACTTCGGGCCGAACACTGGTGCTGGATATTGAGCTGCGGGAAGCGGCAATACAGACCGGAGAGGTTGTGGTAACGGCTTACAAGCGCGATAATGCCCCCATTAATGATGCCGCGGTGGTATCAACCCGATCCTTCAGTGTTGAGGAAACCCAGCGCTATGCAGCCTCTGTCAATGACCCCGGCAGGCTGGCAGTTGGCTTTCCCGGCGTACAACCTCAGCGGGATACCCGCACTGATATTTTTATTCGCGGCAATTCGGCTTCCGGAATGATCTGGCGTTTGGAAGGTATTGATATCCCCAATCCGAATCATTTTGCGCGAATCGGCTCATCCGGTGGAGGAATATCCATTTTCAGCGCATCACTGCTGGCTACTTCCGATTTCTCCAGCGGTGCATTTCCGGCTGAATACGGAAATGCCTATTCCGGGATTTTCGACATGCGCTTCAGAAAGGGCAACCGCCATAACAGAGAATACACCTTCAGGGCGGGCATTCTGGGTCTTGACCTGGCCGCAGAAGGTCCCATCAGAAAAGGAGAAAGCTCATACCTGGTCAATTACCGCTATTCCACGCTAGGGATTTTAAATGAACTGGGGCTTCACCTGGTTGGTCCCCGGACATCCAACACGTTTCAGGATTTGTCATTCGTGCTGGGATTCAGCGGGCATTCCCGGCATCTTTTTACGCTTTGGGGCATTGGAGGCCTGAGTCGTGAAACCGAACGCGTTGTGGATGATAAGGATGACTGGCGCTCTTATACCGATTACCAGACCTACGATTTCAATACTGATATGGGAGCACTGGGGCTATCGTATACCTGGCTGATCAACGACAAGTCATACTTCAACAGCTCTGTTGCAGTAATGGGGCAGGATATCATTTACAGGATCGACACAATGAGCCGCGATGATGTGAGGTTTACCGTGGATGACCAGCACCATATTGACAGCCGGGTGACGCTGGCGGGAAATTACAACTACAAATTCAACCCTACGGTTTCGCTCAAGGCAGGTTTTACGGGTAGTGCCATTATGTACAACTTTTTCCGCGAGCGGTTTAGCTTTGCCCAAAACCGACAGGAAGTAATTACCGACGGACGAGGCACCACCGGTCTGGTGCAGGCCTATGCTCAATCACATTTCCGCCCGGCAGCAGCCTGGGATGTAATTGCCGGTGTCAGAGCCATGTACTTCACGCTCAATAACACGTACAGTATTGAACCGCGGCTGGGGGTTCAGTTTGTCCCGGCACAGGGGCATACAATGAGCCTGGCTTACGGGCTTCACGGTATGGTTTTGCCCATGGGATCCTATTTTACCCGCGATCCGGATAACCCGGAAGCATTGCCCAATAAAAATCTGGATCTGCTGCAAAACCACCACCTGGTATTGGGTTACCATTACCTGCTTCGCGAACGTTGGAAATTCGGTTTTGAATTGTACTACCAGCATATGCTTAATGTGCCGGTGGCAGATGACGTAAACAGGACTTACTGGCTGATGAATGAGATACAGAGTTTTGCCCGGGAACCACTGGTCAGCAAAGGTATCGGATATAACCGTGGTATTGATGTAACCGTGGAAAGGCTTTTTGACCGCGGTGTTTTCATGATCCTCAGCGGGTCGGTCTTTAGTTCAGAATACGAACCGCTCAACGGGCAGCGGTACAGCACTCAATTCAACAGCCGGTATGCCGGCACTATGATGGGTGGGTATGAATGGCAACTCGACAATGGCAATGCGCTGCAATTTGGGCTCAAAACCATTTACACTGCCGGCCTGCCTGTTACCCCATTGCTGTCCGATCCGGAACTGATCACCGACCGCGAGCCGCCACTGGATGAATCCAGGCCATTTTCCGTTCAGGTACCCGATTACTTCAGAATTGATGCTAGGCTGGCCTGGCGCAAGAACAATCCCCGGTCATCGTGGATACTGGCCATCGATATCCAAAATGTTACCTCGCGCAAAAATATTGATATCGTGCGGCGGCAGTTCGATCCCGATCTTAATCAATGGGTATATGTAGAAATGGCGGGCTTAACCCCTTTGATCAGCTTCCAGATCGATTTCTAGCGATCTTTATCGGCGTCAATATCATCCACGGCATCTTCGAAGGCCAGTTCGGCTTCATCTTCCGGGTTTTTAATGCGATTTCGCCACCATAGGTAACCCAGAATACCAAAGGCCAGATAAGGTGTGGCCAAAAGATACAATATTCCTGTATTGAGTGTTTTACCTGCAGACCCTCCGTCCTCCAGGTTCGATTGTACTGACATCCTGCACATAGGACATTGCGCCAACATTTCGGAAGCTACCAGCATGAACGCCGCAAATACCAAGACATACAACAAAACTCTCATGACCGGAAATTTACGCAAATATAACAAAATCAACCTTTGGCAGGTAGGTTCTAATAGCAAGGCATGAGCATAAAATAGCAAATTGGCCCGGTAATGGCAACATAAAGCCACACAGGATAAGTAACCCTGGCTAAACGCCGGTGACTTTTAACTGCCATGGTGAAGCCGCGATTGAACGTAAACAGGATAAATGGCAGTACCACTGCCGCAGTAATGATGTGACTGATCAGGAAAAAGAAATAAACATAGCGGATACTGCCTTCCCTACAATACAATGTCGGTTCAGTGGTAAAATGATAAACCACATACGACAGCAAGAACAGCACCGACAACCCCATAGCCACGTAAATACTGCGTCTGTGCATCTCAATATTCTTACGCCGAATGTAGTAATAGGCAAACACCAGGGCTACCGCTGCCATAGCATTGAGCGTAGCATGAAAAGGAGGCAAAAAACTAAAATCTATCCCCACATCAAAACTCACCCTGCGCATAAGAGCAACCAACACCAGTGCTATTACCGTAATGGCAATGGATATATTGTCGAGTTGTTTGCGGAGGCCTGCCCCGTTGGTTTTACTTTTCATTTTCTCTGATTATTTCAATGGATTTTCTGCTGGCTTTAGGCATGAGCATGGCTGTATGCGTCATTAACCGGCCAAAATCATCCTCACTGTGTCCGGGGTACACATTCCGAATCATGCCATCCCGGTCAATGATCACAAAATAACTCGTTTCGCCGGTAATCGCTTCACTTTCCGGCAATTTTCCGTAAGGGACTCTTTCAATCCTGTGGAATTGCCATGGTGCCCTCACAGTTTGAGGAACGCCCTGAAAAAGTTCAGTATCATCGTCCGCACTGAAGGATCGGAAAAAAAGCCCGTCTTTCCCTTTAAATCCATCGGCAAGCTCAATAAATGTGCGGTAAACTTCAGCTTTAACATCATCCGGACACCGGATGCAGGCCAGGTGCCATACTTCCAGCTGCTCCTCATGCCGGGGTGCCAACGCCGGAAAAGCCTCATCAATACTTGCAACAGGTTTCAGAACCTCCATTTGTTCCCGGTAAAAACCAAACCCGGCCCTGATATAATAGTAGGAGATCAGGGGAAAAATTACCAGGATCAGGGCTATAATAATGAGGGTTACAGATCCTCTGTATCGTTTGTTTGCTGACATATATCCCTAACTGCAGGGGGTAAAATTGGTTGCCGTTCACCGGCCATTTGAATGCAACTGTCGCAATTTTGACGGAAGCGACCATGGTTTTGCACAGTGTTGAACGGTTACCTCAGTTTTATCGGAGGGTTTTTTTTATGGATAACTTTTTGTTCTGCGGTTTGCCCGCAGAAAACGGTATTTCTGTATTAAAGAAGTTCCCGGTAAACATCTTCCCTGGTTTGGCCCATCTCATCACCTTGGTTCAGGTCCATCCGGTCTTTCTCTTCAATATAAACCCGGTTACCTTTCCAGTAACTGCCTTCGGCCATAAAGGCTATAATAGCCCATATAAGGAGAAGTAACGGCAACAAAATACTGAGTGCTAACCCGGTAACCTCGTACCTGACGTGCATAAACTCACTCACAATAAAATAAGCTTTGTACAAGCTGATCCCTACCATCATAATTACCATGAACCATACCGGAAGATAAAATCCGGCAACTATGTGCCCCTTACCCAGCAAGGCAATGGCTACTTCAACAACAGTAGCCACGGCAAGTAGCACGAGGCCTTTATATACGGTTCTTATTGCTTCGGCGTCTGATTGATGCTGTCCCATAGTATACTTTTTTCAAGGTGTTGGTCAGTCCGGATACCTAATTCTATGCGTAGAATGTCACCTACCGGATGATGTACAACAAAGAGTTATATCAAATAAAAAACAAGAAAAACAAAAACCCAAACAAGGTCTACAAAGTGCCAGTACAGACCGACCTTTTCAACCATTTCATATCCGTTTCTACGCTCCACATACAATCCGCTCATAACATTGATCATGATGATCAGCAGAAAAATTACGCCCGAAAACACGTGGAATCCGTGAAAGCCCGTGATGAAATAAAACAGTGCTCCAAATGCCTTGGGGCCAAACTCCTGTTGTTTAATCTCACCGGCATCGTTTCTGTATGGTAATGGGTTAAATTCTCCGTCTTTTTGGTGAATGAGATAGGGTGCGCCGGCCCTGAACTCATCACCGGCCTGGATATCATAACCGTCTCCTTCGAGATATACACCGGCTTCGTAGTGCCGGCCAAACGGATTTGTATGAACCGTTACGTGCTCCTCCACGATAAGGGTGTGCCATTCCCAGGCCTGCATGGAAAGGAATATTGTTCCTCCGATAATGGTCATAAACAACCAGAACGCAACACCGCGTTTGTTCTCCTTTTTTCCTTCCTGTACGGCTCGTACCATAGTTACAGAACTGGCGATGAGGACAAAGGTCATGATTGTTACAAAGATAAGGGGGTACCCGTGCCCCAGAAATGGAAGCGCGCTGAACACAAAGTCGGGCTCAGGCCAGGTAACATTGCTAAACCGGAGTGCTCCGTAGGCAATCAAAAATCCGGCAAACGTAAAAGCATCGGACAACAGGAAATACCACATCATCAATTTGCCGTAGCTGGCCTTGAAAGGTTCCCGGCCACCTTCCCACAAATCGACGCCATTTTCCGCCTGTTGATCTTCAACCTGTGTAAGTGTATGCTCCGCCATAATCTGAAGCTAATTTATTAATGATCAAACTTATTGTAAAATAATAAATACAAGCAAATACAACCACAGGAAATCAACAAAGTGCCAGAATGACAAAGTCATCTCCAGCCGCAATTTCCTGAGGGGTGTTACTGAATCGGGCAATGCAAATGCATGAACCATGGCAATACAGATAGCTGTCAATCCACCGATAATATGCATGGCATGTGCACCGCTAATGACATAAATAAAATCACCGCTCGGATTAAGGGTTAACGGCACTCCGCTGTTAGCCAGCTGAACCCAGCCAACATACTGACCGATCAGGAAGCCGATTCCCAGTAAAAATGTCACCACCAGCAAGGTCTTATAATTGCTGAAATTTCTCTTTAAAAACTGGTTATATGCTGTATGTAAGGTGATACTGCTGGCCAGGATAATGAAAGTGTTGAGAAAAAACACATCCGGAAGTTTAAACTCCAGCCAGTTTCCCTGCCCTTGCCTCACCAGATAAGCACTGGTAAACGCCATGAACACCATCATACTGCTTGCAAATGAAATCCACAAAGCAAACTTCTGTGGATGGATCTTATTTCTTCTGGTTTCTAACTGCACTACTGACATACCTCTCCCTTTTATTAATTACTGAAAACCCAGATGAACAACAGAACCAAGGGTAAATAAACAAATGACCCGAACATGATCTTCATGGCAGATCTTTTATCGAGCTTAGAAAACAAGCCAAAACTCCATTGCAAAAGCACTGCTCCGGCAATGGCACTTAATACGGCAGGCCAAAACTGCAAATACCCCAAAACCAATGCCATAAGCGGAAACGCCGTCAGCAGGCCCGATGATGCCAGGGTAAATCCGGCACTCATCTTGTTTCTTGGTTCTTCCGATGCTGAGGGCAACAATTTAAACCCTGCCCGGCTATAGTCCTCATGGCTTACCCATGCAATTGACCAAAAATGCGGGAACTGCCAGATAAATTGAATCCCAAAAAGCACCAGTGCCAGCATGGATATTGTACCTTCTGCGGCAGCAGCACCTATCAGTACAGGCAAAGCACCCGGAATAGCACCTACATATACGGCAATGCTGCCCGTGCGCTTTAGCGGCGTGTAAATAAACGAATAGGACAGCAATGATACTGACCCCAGCAGGGCAGCCAGGGGATGGATCAATGCCAGCAACAAAATTCCCGTCACACTGCTGAAGCCGGCAAATAATACGGCTTCCGAAACAGACATTCGACCTCCAGCCAATGGGCGGTTCATGGTACGAACCATCAGTTTATCCAGATCTTTTTCGAGTACCTGGTTAAAGGCGTTGGCTGCACCGGTAACCAAAAACCCGCCACACAGCAGCAACATCAATACTACAGGCTGTATACTGCCTGCTGCAATAATAAAATACCCCATCATGGCAGAGATTACAACTACCAGATTCAACCTTAGCTTTACGAGCAAAGCGTAATCCTTCAACTTACTCAATAAGCTGAGATTTTGGTATGTCGCGGCAGATGTTCTGATCCTGTTCAAGGCTCTTTTTCTGTGAGTTCAGTTACTAATTAATGGTCGTCTTTTTCGTGGGCTGCCACAGGAGTGGTTTGAGGAATAAAATCCTGCCCGGGAAAACGACTGTAATCGTAGGCCCAGCGATGCACATGCGGGATTTTACCCGGCCAGTTTCCATGTAAATGCTCAATAGGTGTAGTCCACTCTAACGTTGATGCATTGTAAGGGTTGGGATTGGTCATCCGCTTTCCGTACCAGATACTGAAAAAGAAATTCATGATGAATATGATCTGGAAAAAGAAAACTGCCATGGCCGCAATGGTAATAAATGCATTGGTACCTCCAAAAATGCTGAAAGCTTCAAATGCATCAAAAGAATAATATCTCCGTGGAACCCCGGCAATACCGATATAGTGCATAGGCCAGAATACCGCATAGGCACCAACCAGCGTGCCCCAAAAGTGCAGCCTGCCCAGAGTCTCATTCATAAACCGGCCAAACATCTTGGGATACCAGTGGTATACACCGGCCCACATTCCAAAAAATGCGGCAACCCCCATAACTATATGGAAATGTGCAACCACAAAATAGGTATCATGCATCTGAATATCAATGGCAGAGTTGCCCAGGAATATACCCGTAAGTCCTCCGCTGATAAACATGGACACAAAGCCAATGGCAAACAACATGGCCGAATTGAAGCGAATGTTACCCCGCCAAAGTGTGGTAATCCAGTTAAAGACCTTAACGGCAGAAGGCACGGCAATAATCAGGGTAAACACCACAAAAAAGTTACTCAAAAACGGGTTCATTCCCGACATGAACATATGGTGTGCCCAAACAATGAACGATAAAAAGGCAATAGCCATCATGGAAAACACCATTGCTCGGTAACCGAAAATGGGTTTTCGGGCATGTATGCTCAACACCTCAGATACAATTCCCATGGCAGGTAGAATGATAATGTAAACTTCAGGATGGCCCAAAAACCAGAATAGGTGCTGATATAAAATTGGTGAACCACCTACATAATCCAATGCCTGCCCACCGATATAAATTTCGCTCAGATAAAAACTTGTTCCAAGTCCACGATCAAAAATAAGCAGAAAAAAGCCTGCAACCAGAACCGGAAAGGACAGAAGACCTACGATGGCCGTGATAAAGAATGACCAAATAGTAAGTGGCAATCTCCACATGGTCATTCCCTTGGTACGCATGTTCAGTATTGTAGTAATATAATTGACCCCACCCAGTAAAACCGAAACAACAAAAAACACCAGACTCATCAGCCAGAGTGTCATCCCGGCTCCCGAGCCACTGGAAGCCTGAGGCAATACGCTCAGCGGAGGATACGCCGTCCAGCCTCCTGAAAAAGGACCGGTGCTGAGAAACAGCGATGCAAACATGATTACCCCTGCAAGAAAGAAAAACCAGTATGACAACATATTCATCATGGGTGATGCCATATCCCGGGCACCAACCTGCAATGGTATCAACAGGTTACTGAACGTTCCGCTCAATCCGGCTGTAAGTACAAAAAACACGATAATGGTTCCATGCATAGTGACCAATGCATAATAGAACTCAGGATCCAGAGTTCCTATCCCTAATTCATCGATAACAATCCATTTACCAAGCAGGGGCTTAATCCAGGCCAGACTGGCTTCCGGAAAACCCAACTGAAGGCGGAATATTATTGACATGGCACCACCGACAAATGCCCAGAAAATTCCCGTAATCAGGAACTGCCTGGCAATCATCTTGTGATCCATGCTAAAAATATAGTGCATGAGGAAACTCGCCTGGAACTTATCATGCCCATGGTGCTCATCGTGATCGTCGTGGCCGTGATGGCCATCAACCTGAGTATGTTTTACAGATGCGTCTGATGTTGCCATATCCGTGTTTATTAATAACTTCTTTTAAAAACTTCGTTACTGCGGGTAATTCACAAAACTATATCTCAGCCTGTTGAGGTTCTTCCTGCACAGATTCTCCACTTTCCATGCCCATCAATGTTTCATCTTCATCATCATGATCTTCTTCCTCCTCTCCTTCAGTATCATCATCCGGCAATGGTGCAGTCTCCTGCTGAGGTGCAGCTTCCCTGAACGGGTCTGCTGCTGTTCCCCTGATTGATGAAACATAATAAGGAGTTTGTGTGGCCAGCCAGCTTCTGTATTCATTCTCCTCCACAATTTCCACAATGCGTCGCATCGAATAATGCCCTTGTCCACAGAGTTCTGCACAGGCCAGCTCAAAATTAAAAACCTCCCATAGTTGTGGTCCGTCAGGCCGCAAAGGGTCAGCCGGAATTCTGTATTCAGCATACTCGCGCAACTTTTCGCGATACTGCTGCGTAGTCATGGAAGGCGTAAAAACAAAATAGGTGGGCATTCCGGGCACTGCATCCATCTTCAGTCGGAAATGTGGCAGGTAAAAGTTGTGTAATACATCCCTGCTGTTTATCCGCACCCGGACTTTACGATTGACCGGCAATACTATTTTGTCAATATGCAGATCATCGTGATTTTTCTCATCACTCCAGTCCTGAGCCATTGGATTGCTACCACTTGTGAGGCGGAAATCTCTGGCTCCAAGTCTGCCGTCAGCACCAGGGTGCCGTAGAAGCCATGCATATTGCATACCTATGGCCTCAATTTCAATATAATCATCATCCGGGCCAATATCCGCCATCACTTCATTCCATGCATCCAGTCCGCCAACTACCAGAAATGTCATGACTACCGCAGGAATAATAGTCCATACAATCTCCAGGCGGTTACTGTGAGAGAAAAAGCTGGCTTTGGAACCTTTGCGCTCACGGTACTTGAATGCAAACCAGAATAAGGCTATATGAGTGATAACAAATACAATTCCTGTTATTAACAGAGTAATCTTAAACATAAAATCCAGTGAATCACCATGTGCCGAAGCCGCTACATGCGGACCAAAACCCAGCATGTAATTCTTGTAGTAATATGCGCTGATAATGGTAGCGCCCAGAAACAGTATCATGAATATAAATGACAACCGGGCATGAAATTCATTATCGGAAAACTGAGCTTCACGTTCTCCGCGAAGTGATTTAGCCAGATCGGAGATGCGACCAATCTGCATGATAATGATGCATATTAGCGCAACAATGAGTGTTCCTATTAAAAGTGTCATACCTTCTCGTTTATGCTTTGAAACCTGATTTTGGCTTTGCGGTTAATCCTTCTTCTGTCAAGCTCAGGCATTTATTCTTGATTAGTCTGATTTAAAAATAAACTAGTGCGCTTCTTCGATAATGACGTGATGATTTATGCTTTCTTCAAGATAAGGATCATTTTGCGGTACCAGATTCGCCTTGCTCAGCGAAGTAAACACAGCCCACAGGTACAACCCAGCAAATCCGATAAACATACCCAAATCAACAATACCGGGGAAATGCCATCCCAAAACGAAGCTACCTCCTTCTGGTCCAAGTACTTCCTTCCATACTCCTGGTTTCACCATCTGATAAAAATCAATCCAGTGACCCATTAGCACCACAACTGCAATAAAAGCCATGGTTCCCTGCTGACGCTTTGTGTCATTGGCCAACAATATTATAAATGGCAAAGCAAAATTGACGATCAGGTTGCCATAAAACAGTATTGGAAAATCGCGCATCCTTTCCTGAAAATATACAGTTTCTTCCCCAACGTTGGCGTACCAGATCAGCATATATTGGGAAAACCAAAGATATGCCCAGAACACGCTGAATCCGAACAGATACTTACCAAGATCGTGCAGGTGCTCCTTGGTTACAAAAGTAAAGTAGCCATTGGCTTTCAAGTAAAGTATAAGTAATATGAGAATACAAACTGCACTGATTAGCCAGGATGCCGTTACATACCACGCATACAAAGTACTGTACCAGTGTGAATCTATGGACATTATCCACAACCATATTACTGCTGCACTTGAAAATCCGCCAACCGGAAGAAATACAGCTGCCCAAACTTTGTTGCTTCTAAAGTATTTCAATCCACCGTGCTGGTCTTCAAGCACACTATTCTTTCTGATCATCCAGGCAAACAATGTCCAAATTCCCAGCACACCAATTGTAAATCCGATGTAAACGGGGATGTTAAGAAATGGTTCCTTACCGGCAATGATATAGTCGTAGTGATCACTGGCTGGATCTGTAATACCCGGAATAGCCCACTCATAAAGTTGGTGCATCTGAGTTACCAGCCCAATGATGACTACAATCATGAGTACCAAACCAATGGGTAAAAACAAACTCATGGATTCAAGCAGCCGTTTAAAAACAGTATGCCACCCGGAATACGCAACAATCTTGGCAGCCAGCAGGAAAAGGCTGATGAACGCCACCCCGATAAAAAAGACCGAGTTCTTGAGAAAGTTGGTCCATACCAGAGACTGGTGCGTACCGGGCTCGGCCGACATGACTCCTATCAATAGCGACAATACTCCAACACCGATAAGTGCTGCACAAAATGTTTTGAGTTTGCCTGAAAATACAAACTGCTGCTTCATATTGGATTTGTTTATAAAAATCCGGTTCGGGAGTTATTAAAAAATATAGTTCTTCTCGTTCTCATACAACCTGCTTTTAGCCGGCATCAGAAAGGCCGTTATCCGCATCCTGCACAGGAACTGTTCCGGCACCGCTAAATCCGGAGCTTACCTCGGCATTGTAAGGTACATTGAGTTCCTTGGCCTGAAGGCTCCGGATATAGTGAATCACCTGCCAACGTTCTTCAAAGTTGAGCTTATCAGCATATGCACCCATTACACCGCGTCCGTGCATGATGGAATAATAGTATCTGCCGTTACCAGCCCGGATAAACTCTTCAGTGAGAAAGTTGGCCGGGGCGGCGGGATAAACACCGTTCTCATAAATTACTCCGAGGCCGTCTCCGGCTTTGCCGTGACACACGGCACAAAAAATGTCATATAACCTTCTCCCTTCCGCTAAACCTTTATCGGTTAATGGGATTGGGTTATCCGCCAATTCAGCCATGGCGCGTTCTCTGTCTTCCTCAGTATTGTCGTAATAAAATGGCACATGGCTGTTAAGGGGTGTAACAATGGCATTGGTACTGAGCTTGCCTGAAAACATGTTGTTCAAACGCTCCATGTCGTACTCGTCCCGGGCATAGTATACACCGGTAAAACCTCTGGCAATGGTCCCTTCAACAGGAAGCCTCGGCTGTACCATGGCATAATATTCCTCCTTGGTACCCCAGGTGTTGAAATAGTAATAATTGGATACATTGGCCTGATAAGATATCGGATGCCCCATATCCTGCATGTACTCACGGCCGGGGAAATCCCCGCCGGCCTGCCGGCAGCCGCTGTTCATCAGCAGAACAAGCATAAGTACCGATACCATGAGTTGAATATATTTTGCCATCATTTCCTGATCGTTTATATTAAATCGTTTTAGTATGGATTTCTGAAGCACCGGTGCCGGCGAGCAAAGCTTTGATCTTCTCTACCTCTGCTTCTGGCAAACCGTTGGTTTCGAAAGCCATGCAAAACTTGTCATCCGTAATTCTGTTGTCCAGTATCGGATTGTCAGCGCCGGGGCCCATACCGCATATCATGTAAAATGCCGTAACCATGCCTACCGCCGCAAACAACACCGTAAGCTCAAAGGTGATGGGGATAAATGACGGTGCGGAAAAGAAGGGCTTGCCTCCAAAAATAATGGGCCAATCGCGGGTAAAAACCCAGGTCATAAACCCAAATGCAAATGCTGCACCTATCAATCCAAATACAAAACCTGAAATGTGCAATCTCGATTCCTGCAGGCCCATTAGCGGATCGAGCCCGTGAACCGGAAACGGTGTAAACACATCCCATATATCCAGGCCTTCATCGCGGGCGTTCTTTACCGCCGATAACAAAATCTCCTCATCGTCGTAAAGTCCGAACAGTATGTTTTTGTTTTCCATAGCATTTTGTGTTATAAAACCCTTACAATGCTCTACCCCTGAGCTTTTTCAGTCTCTTTTTTCCCTTTGGCTTTTGGTCCCACATATTGGTCGCCGCTGGACTTCAGAATGGATTTAACCTCCGCCAAAGCAACCACCGGAGCTACCCTTGTGAACAACAGGAAACATGAAAAGAACAAACCAAAAGTGAACAAATATATTCCTACCTCAACCCATGATGGAGAGTACAAACTCCAGCTGGATGGGAGGTAATCGCGGGCCAAAGTGGTGGCAATAATTACAAAGCGCTCAAACCACATCCCTATATTCACAACTATAGACAAAACAAATGTCCACACCAGGTTCCGCCGGATCTTTTTGACCCAGAAAAACTGAGGTGCAACTACATTGCATGACATCATAACAAAGTATGCCCACCAGTAAGGACCAAAAATCCTGTTGTAAAAGGCGTACTGCTCGTAAACATAGCCTGAATACCAGGCAATAAACAGCTCCGTGAGGTAGGCTACACCTACCATGGTGCCGGTGAGCAGCACAATCTTGTTCATGGCCTCAATGTGCGGAATAGTAATGTAGTCTTCCAGGTTTAGCACTTTTCGCGTGATGATCATCAGCGTTAGTACCATGGCAAATCCACTGAAAATAGCTCCTGCCACAAAGTACGGCGGAAATATGGTTGTATGCCAGCCGGGAATTACCGAAGTGGCAAAGTCAAACGATACAATGGTATGAACTGATAATACAAGCGGGGTAGCCAATCCGGCCAAAACCAGCGACAATGACTCCCACCGCTGCCAGTGCTTGGCACTGCCCGTCCAGCCAAAGGCAAAAAATGCATAAATCGATTTCCGCATGCCCTTGGCACGGTCTCTCACCGTAGCCAGGTCAGGTACCAGACCGGTGTACCAAAACAGGAAGGATACCGTGAAGTAAGTACTGATGGCAAATACGTCCCATAACAGCGGTGAATTAAAGTTTACCCACAGCGGCCCTCTCGTGTTGGGATAAGGCATGATGTAAAACGATACCCACATGCGTCCCATGTGAATACCCGGAAACAAAAACGCACACATTACCGCAAAAATCGTCATGGCCTCCGCTGCCCGGTTTACACCGGTCCGCCATTTCTGACGGAATATGAGCAAGATGGCAGAGATCAGTGTTCCGGCGTGACCAATACCAATCCACCAAACAAAGTTGGTAATATCCCAACCCCATCCAACAGTCCGGTTCAGGTTCCAGGTTCCAATCCCCACATACACGGTAAGCAGCAAGCATACCGTTCCAAATGCCAGCAGTGCCAGAGAGATCATCATGCCACTGATCCACCATATATTGGGGATAGACTCAGTAGGCGAACAGATGTCCTCAGTCATCTGGTGGTAAGTCTTGTTACCGGTAATCAGAGGCTCTCTTACTGATGCTACAATCGCACCCATATTGTTCTCATTTATAAGCTTACAATACCTTTATACCCTTAGGCATTCAGGTTTTCATCGCGGTTATTCACTTTGGCTATGTAACCCACCGAAGGCCGAACATTCACTTCCTCCAGCACAAAGTAGTTTAAGTCATGTTCCCACAGTCTGGCCAGGCTGCCTTCCTTGTTATTCTGATCACCAAAAATGATGGCTCCGGTAGGACACGCCGTCTGGCATGCAGTTTTTACATCCTGCTCGCGCAACCCGCGATTCTCCTTTTTCGCCATCAGCTTGCCTTCCTGTATGCGCTGCACACAGAAACTGCATTTTTCAATAACCCCTCTCGAACGTACCGTTACATCGGGATTAAGAACCATACGCGTCAGGTTATCTGCCATGTAGATATGCCCCTCATCATTGAGCGTATTCTCATTGGCAGGGAACAAGTCGGCAGCTGTGTAATCCAGCCAGTTAAAGCGTCTAACTTTGTATGGGCAGTTATTGGCACAATAGCGGGTTCCAATACAACGGTTGTAAGTCATCTGGTTGAGACCTTCCGAACTGTGATTGGTAGCATTGACCGGACAAACATTCTCGCATGGCGCATTGTCGCAGTGCTGACAAAGCATTGGCTGATAGATCACATTGGGATTATCTGCATCGCCATAGTAATATCTGTCTATTCTAAGCCAGGTCATCTCATGGTGACGAGCAACCTCTTTTTTACCCACTACCGGCACATTGTTCTCGGCAATACAGGCCACTACACATGCCCCGCAGCCAATACAGGCATTCATGTCAATGCTCATACCCCAGTGGTGGCCCATTTCGTAAAACTTCTCATGCCCGGGATACAGCGTATATGAATTGAGTTTCTGGTATTTCTCGCGCTTCTTTTTCAGCTTTTTGGTGAAATCGTCTACCTTGTCAATGTGCGTTTGGAATATGATGGAACGGTCTGTCAATGAACCCTGATAACCCAGAATTTTCTCATCAACATTGATGGTTTCACCGCTGCGGTTTGTTCCTGAAATACCGAAAGTATGATGGTATTGTACACAGCTGAAGTCTCGCTCCTTGCCGGCAGCATTGCTCACGCTCACATTGGTGGCAGAATACCTTATATGTCCGTTATTAACAGCCATCATCGGAAACACATCCACACCTACACCGTTACCAACCGGTCCGGCTGCAGTACGTCCATAACCCAATGCCAATGCTATTGTATCCGGTGCAAGACCAAACTGCTGTATTACAGGCAGGGTAACCTGCTTTCCGTCAACAGATAGCTCTACTAGGTCACCATCTTTCAAGTTGTTCATGGATTCAAACCTCCTGCTGCCATCCCAGCCAACGGGTATGGCCAGGTAATTGCCCCACGTACAGCGGTTTATAGGATCAGGCATCTCGTGCAGCCATGGATTATTGCCCTGCTGGCCATGACCAATAGCCACAGATTCATAAAACTGAATCTCCATTCCGGAAATCGGCGTTGTCAGCCCGTCTGCTGCACCGGAAACATTCAAGGCTTCAAGGCTGCCATAATCAGGGGCAGGTAAAGTTTCGACCGGTGCTTCGTAAACCCCGTCATGCAGGGCTACATCCCAAAATGATCTGAACAGTGCAAAACGGCTCTGTGCAGGGAAAATCACATCCTCCCAGTGTTTTGAAACAAATGCCCGGTATGGCTGACTGTCGTTTTGATCCAGCTCTTCCGAACCTGCCCAGACCAGCAGACTTTGCCCGGCGGCCCTGGTGTCGAACAGCGGAGCAATAACAGGCTGAATCAGAGAATATGAACCCCGCTTTGGCCGGGCATCACCCCATGACTCCAGCATATGATGGTCAGGAGCTACGTAATGGCATTGGAGTGCAGTTTCATCGGGATACGACCCCATGGATACTTTCAGAGATACCCGTTCCATGGCATCCGCAAATCCCAGTGAACGAGGTGTATCATATGCAGGATTGGCCGACATGACCAGCAATGCATCTATGCTTCCGGCTTTCATGTCTGCAACCAGTGTTTCCAGGTCTTTATCACTTCCGCGGCGCTGATAACTGCCGTTGGCAATGTCCAGGGTTTCACCAAAATTGCCAAGAATATGATTGAGCTTAAGCACGAGAAGCTGCTCAGATGTGTTATTGGTACCGCATACCACCAGCGATTGACCACCTTTTTCAACCAGCTGTGCCGCAACCTTGCGCAGTGCGGAGGCCGTCTTCGGATGGGCAAAACTGCCTGTAGGTGCCTGTACTGTTGAAGCGCCTTTGAGGCCGGCCACTTCGTTATACAGCGTGGCTATGGCTAAGCCTTGCTCTGAGGGTTTTACAAGAATCCGGTTGTCGGCATTGGAACCGGTCAGTGACATCATCGACTCAACCTGAACCAGTCTGCTGAGCTTGGCAGGGTTGGCTCTGGTTGCTTTGCGCGTTTCGGCAAACTGAGCTGCATACTCAACAGGGGAAATCCAGGTACCCAGAAAATCCGCCCCAAAACTCACTGTAAGAGCCGACTTGTCAAAGCGATACTCGGGTATGATGCGTTCGCCAAATGCCTGCTCACATGCATCCAACAGCCCTGAGGCAGAAACCGGATCATATTGTACCCAGCGTGCATTGGGATACCGGGCTTTGAACAAATCAACAGCTTTTTCCAGAGAAGGACTTAACACAGTTCTGGAAACAATGGCAATGCGCGAATCATCATTGAGGCCAGCGGCCATCACTTCATCCAGTTCATTCCAGGAAATCTGGCTAAGCTTGCCATCCTCCACAATGCCAGGGCCTTTAAGTCTTGCCGTGTCATACAGATCGAGCACGGCGGCCTGAACCCGGGCACTCGTACCGCCCTTGGTTACCGTACTGAGTGCATTGCCCTCCATCTTAATGGGCCTGGCTTCGCGTGTTTTTACCAGCACGGCACAATAATCACCGCCATCTGCAAAACTGGTGGCGTAGTAAGCCGCTACTCCCGGAACAATTGAATCGGGCTTGGTAATGTAAGGAATGGCTTTCCTTACCGGCGTTTCGCATCCGGCAGCTACCACCGCTGCACCCAGTCCAAAACCCATGTACTTGAGAAAATCTCGGCGGTTACTTCTGCCGGTGTTCTCTTCAATGGCCTGTTCATCGGCTGACATGGCATCAGCTATGGGCAACGAAAAGAACTCCTGCTTTGAAGACTCTGCACCGAGTGTTTCATCCTCAGTATGGATCCATATTGCTTTGTGATCTTTCATATTAGGCTTTCATTTAAAAGCATCAAATCAGTGCTGCACACTCAGGTGCAGCATTGGTTTTTTCTTAATAATGGCACTTCTGACATTCAAGTCCGCCAATTCCTTCCACGGTAATCCGGGTAACCCTTCCTTCCTGCAGATCCTGATGATACTGCTGGTATGACTCGTGGTAATATGCATTGTCTGCAAATCCCTTCACCTCAGATTCCCGGTGACAGTTTACACACCAGCCCATGGAAAGTGGAGCCCACTGTTCCAGTACTTCCATTTCCGCAACCGGTCCGTGACAGCTCTCACAGTCAAGTCCGCCAATGGTTACGTGCTGTGCGTGATTGAAATAAACGTGATCGGGAAGATTGTGAATGCGCACCCACTCTATCGGCTTTTGTGCAAATGCCATCACTTCCTGAACATGGCGGCTGATTCCCTGGGCACTGTCGGCCAGTAATCGCTGAATAGCCCGGGTGTCCACCAGTTCATTCCGGTTAAGCCCGGCACGTTGTATATAATAGTCTTCAATCCAGGTGGTAAACACCAGCTCAACTGAATCCCGGTCCAGGTCTTCATAGTTATCCATGTAATCTCCACGAATGGGATTGAATCCAATGGATGCATAAATTTTGGAAAGCTCAACCCTGCTCAGCATTTCCTCCCTGAAGTTGCCCCTTTCCACTTCGCGAATGGCCGAGTGGCAGCTCATACAGGTACTTACGGCAGGAATCACCGCATGCTTGCTGCGACGCGCACCGTCATGGCAAAACTGGCAGTCGATCTCGTGTATGCCAGCATGGAGTTCATGGGAGAACTTAATGGGTTGCTGAGGAGCATAACCCTGCTGCCTGTTAATAGCAATGGCATTATTGACCGTAGTATATCCCAATACCACCACCAGGGTAAAAATAACGAATGAAACCAGTGCCGGATTGGTGAGCGTTTGCGCCAGCGTTTTGCGCTCTGCCTTGCGTCCTTCCTTAATGGCATTGAGGTACTGAAGATTGTTCGCTATGCGGAAAAGAATCAGAGCCAGTATGATCATGATACCCACCATAACAGCCATCATCGTTGGGCTGAGACGCTCCTGACGGTCTTCAAAACCCGTTACCGCAACCTGTGCCACTTCACAAGGTGGTTCGGCGCAACCCTCTGTGTACATATTATTGATGTACAACAACATCGATTCGATGTCGTGATCACTGAGGTTGGGAAAATTCTGCATCACGTTAGGACGCCAATCGTTCCATAACTGCACAGCCTTCGGATGCCCCCCCTCAATCATCTGTTGTGAATAGCGTATCCACCGGTAGAGATCTTCGCGGGGATAATCGGCCCAACGTTCTTCTGTACCTCCCAAAGCAGGGCCGGTAAGGTCGCTCCGCATATTGCGGTTATGGCAACTGGCACAATTGGTTTGAAACAAAGATGCACCCAGCACCGGGTCAGGGGCATCGGCATGCACAGCTGTATCTGTATGCCAAACCAAAAACCCCGTAAGTAATGCAAATAGTAAAACTCTGGATATATTCATACCCTAATTTTTTAAGCGTAATCCGAAGCTAAATGCCCGGAGAAATGTCATATTTTGGTCACGCAAAAATAGTATTAGCCCTCACATTTGGCAATGAATTGTATTCCTTCTAAAGTATTTAGATAAAGTCTAAATAAGTTAAGGAATTGTTAAACAGCCAAAAACCAAATTTCATTCGGCAGCTAATGCACAGTATTCACATCCTGAATTACTTTATGGCCATGAACCCGACAAATATATTAATAAGCTTTAAATCGCCTTAACGAAATCTTAAACCGGCAACCCGGCTTAAGGCGGTAAACGCAACAGCCACGCGGAGCGGGGCCCACAAAAAGTGATCAAAAAAAATAAAAATTAACACTTGCAAAATATCATTCCGTTTCCGGGCACAATGTCTGTACGTCTACATAATAAAACATCTATTTTTGGCCTGAAAAATCCATACCATGAAACACACAGCTTCTTTTCACGCACTCATTGCATTACTGGGGATCATGTTGATAGCATCCTGTGCCTCACCCGAAAGGTTACTGCGGCAGGGGCAAAACGAACGCGCTTTTGATGTTGCACTCAAAAGAGTAGCCAAAAAGAACCCCAAAGACAAGCACATTCTGGCATTGGAAGAGGCCTTTGCCCGTACCCAGGCCGCATCGCAAAGCAGAATTGAGTACCTGCTGATGAGTGGTCAGCCCGATATCTGGCCCGAAGTCAACCGCCAGTACCGCTCTATTGCCGGCCGCCAGCACAGAATTCATCACGTACAGCCGCTGTTTATTAGAAGTGAGACGCGCTATGCTTACTTTGCCTTGGTAGACGTTACGGAAGCAGAGCTCAAGTCCAAAGAAAAGGCTGCAGAATATTATTATGCGCTAGCCATGCAGAACCTCACGCTGGCCCGGGCCGGCGATAAACATGCTGCCCGCAGTGCATATGATGATCTGGTGCGCATTGACCAGTATTACCG